>JBFMBP010000144.1 GCA_040755155.1 Candidatus Omnitrophota bacterium
GTCGTAACGTTTTCAGTTTTTCCAGAGTCGGATGAATGAGCATGGAATCGTCTCCTTCCAAGGATTAGTGATAGTATTGCGCGCCGCGGATGTTGGAGTGTTGAATCGAGGGAGCCGGAGGCGGCGGTTGCGGGGGCGGAAGGCGATCCAATCCTTTCTTGAGAATCGAATGTACGCTCTGGTAGGTCAGGGCTTGAATGAGCAGCGCGCGTTCGCAGGCGCGCTCCAAGCGATCCGTTCCAAAGATCTTGCCCAGACGGAGAATCCCCAAACTCGTGCGGGCTCCTTGCAGGGGATGACGGCTGCTTTCCAACACGCGCTCGATCAGGCGTCCGCTGAAAAGGCCGATGCTCTGGGCTTGGTTCCGCAATTGTTCCGGCGTCCAATCCAGAACCTCTTGATGCTCTTTCGGCATGTGCTCGCGCACTGTCGTACATCCCCCCGCCCGGTCGCTGCGCGCGTGGCTGGCAATCCGCTCGCCCCGCCAGTACGCTTCCACCGTCTTGGCCGCATGCCGGATATCGACTTTCCGGCGCATGTAGGCGTGCGGAACGCTGTAATAGTGGCGATCCAATTCCACATGATAATCGTTTCCCACCGTGACCTGCTTCCACTCCGCCAACTCGAACGGCGTCGCGGGAAGCGGTTGCAGCGCGGGGCGTTCCACGGATTCAAACAACGACCGGCGAGTCCCATTCAGTTTTTGAAAGGGACGGTCGTTGAGCTCCTGCAAACACGCGCCCATCGCTTGATTGAGTTCGGATAAACTGAAAAAGGTTTGATTCCGCAATCGAGCCAGAATCCAATTTTCGACCAGCTGCACGCTTTTTTCCACTTTGGCCTTGTCTTGCGGTTTTCGAACCCGCGTCGGAATTACGGCTATTCCGTAATGCGCGGCGAAGGCCTGGTATGTTGGATTGAGGTCGGGCTCGTAGCGGCAGGCTTGGCTGACTCCGCTTCGCAGATTGTCGGGTATCAGAACCTCCGGACAACCGCCGAAAAAATTCAGCGCCCGCACGTGCGCCCCGATCCAGTCGGGAAGCTGCTGCGTCCACGTCGCTTCCGCATAGGTGTAGTTCGACGCGCCCAGCGCCGCCACGAAAATTTGCGCTTCTTTCGCTTCCCCCGTGGTTCGGTCGATCACCGGGACGGTCTGTCCGCAGTAATCTACGAACAACTTCTCCCCCGCTTTGTGTTCCTGCCGCATACAGGGATCGAGGCTCCCCTTCCAACGGCGGTAGCGTTCGCAAAACTGCGTGTACTGATAGCCGTCGGGCCGCCTCTGTTTAAACCCCTTCGGCTTAAACCGGCAAACTTCGAATAAGAGATTTCCCTTTTCATCTTGATAGGGATAGGCTTTAGTCTGGATCGGTTTTTCGCCCGTGGGCTTCACCGTTGACGCTGGAAACACCGGGCCGTGGTTCTTACCGCATTCGCATGAGCCGTCTAACCGATGAGGATAGGTTTGCCCGTTCGGATCGGGCTTGAGGTTTCCCGCGTATTCTTGCCTGCTACAGTGAGCAAAAAGACCATCGCCGGAAAGAAAGCCATGACAGCGTTTCCCCTTGCCTCTAGGCATTTCATCGTATCCGCCGCATATAGGGCAGGGTGAATTTTTTGTAAATCGCGTCTTGCCGCCTAAAGGCGAGCGGGTTATAATGCTTCGCGAAGGGAAATTATCTTTATTGTTATGTGATGGAGAACACGAACGAGAGTCCATAACGTATTTGCCTTTCAGCCCGCCTAGCCGCCAAGCAAAGAGCGGGTTTTTCCTTTTTAAAGGGCTTTCTTTTTCGATGGAAATTACAGAAACTATAATATGCCAGGACAAAAAAAGGCATTATCGTTTCTCTTTCGAATACCGGGGCGTTCATAGACCTCTTCTCCCCTCTGCCAATTCCACCGATGCCAACACTGCAGCTGCGCCGCTTCCGTCGACGCTCGTCGAAGTTCGCAAATGCTCTTCAATCCAGCGGTCAAGATCGGCTTGGCGATAACGAACCGCCTTTGTGTCTTTTTTGAAAAAAAGCGGGCCGCCTCCGCGATGACGCCAAGATTGGAGCGCCGAAACACTAAAACCCAAATATTCAGCTGCTTTTTTCTCATTCATTACTACTACTTGTTTCTCCATATTCATTTCTTTTATTTCTCCAGTCTATTGGTTTGTATGATTCCTTGCATCGAATGATAAGTCTTTTTTATAACCTGTCAAGATTTATTTTCATATTGTGATAGTTTTTACATGGGCGTCAACTATTTGTGCAGTTAAAATACCTCAACTCCGACCAAAAGCAAAAATAGTCTATTAATGTCTGACAATGTACGGCTCATGTCTTACCTTATTAAACCGGTGTTTCGGATGTGACGCAGGGCGATGCTGGGGCTATGAAAGATGAGCAAGGCTTCACCTTGCATGAATCCAGAAAAAGATAGCTTTCTGCCCCCCAAACGATCAATAAATTTATTGCGGAAGCATATATATATATATATATATATTGTCTGTAAACTTTTGTTTCCACTATGGGACCATAATTCATTATAATGTTTTACCCGTCACTCGCCCTCTGTCTGTGCGTTAAGTACTTGCTTATCCCCTTGTCTTGAGAGGCATGAGAGAGATTGGAGGCGGCCCAGAAACGATTGGAACAATACCAGACGGTTGGCAGAATAATCGGTACGAACGCAGCCATTGAATAAAAGCGCCCCCGCCCCCCTCTAAGCCCCCGGCTTGGGACCCCCGACTGGTTCCATACGGTAGCGGGCGTGAGTGAAGATAGTTTTTTTATTCAACGCAGAGAGAAGCATGTTTAGCAGGGCGTGAGTTGGCGAGAGATTGGGAAGAAAAGCGAATTCAGGCGGGATAACTCTCCAACTGTTGAAGGGTTCTCGCTCGCAGCCCTATAACCGTTAAACCGACAATTTCTCTCTCTTTTTCGTCATAGCGAACAATCAAACCCTCGCCTATATCCGTTCCCAGGGCGGGGCGGGGTTCGCCGAGGGAAATATAGAGGACATCCGCTCCTTCGTCGTATTCCCAGGTTAAAGCGTTGTTTTTTTCTTTAATTTTTATCGTTTCCATAGGATGGTTCTCCTTTGCGAAGGCTGAGACGCGAAATAAGCCGTTAGAATAAAGCCGTCGTTCTGCGACGATTCTCGATACGCCGCAACCAGATATTTTCGGGTTAGCGGCGTTTGGGGAAATAAACGAATGGCTAATAATTCCTTCGTATCTCCTTCCAGAATCATATCCGGATTGGAAAGAGTCAGCGATACCTTGTCCAGTTGATTATACATCTCCGGATGACGATGCGTAATATGCCGCCATCTTTCATCGGTAATCCGTATAGGTACGGTATTGATTGAATTGACGATAATCACTTTTTACGCGCTCTCCGCCTTCTTCAACCGCGTCTCCACCAAGTTAATTGCCACCTCGCACGCCGCCTCCCAAGAGAAAAAATGGCGTCATACTATATTGACTTTTTCGAATATTTCAGTTATAAATATTAGATCCGGTGGACGAAATTCGGCTCCATGCCGTGTAGATTCTGGACTTCGGTTCGGGAACTCTATATTCACCGGCTTATAACTTGAATGAATCGGTAATCGTTTTTTCGATTTCCTCTTGTTCCTGACGGAATACTTCATTACGTTTTCGCCAATATTCGATTTTTTCCTGAAGACTCATATTCTTTAATTGTTCGTGAATTCGAATCGCGGCCTTACGCTTCATTTCAACGCAATCAAATGTTTTCGTTTTCATCCTGGATCACCTCCTGAGGAGTATGAATGGCAAGGGCGCCATAGCCGTTAATGGTATTTACCGCATTATACATTTGCGTTAAAATCTTTTCTTTGCTCCTCATTCTTACACGCTCTCCGCCTTCTTCAAACGATTCTCCACAAGGTTAATCACTGCCTCGTATACAGCATCCCGCTCGCCGGAGGTTAAACCAAGAACATCAAATAAAATATTATCTAAATCTCGACGATCTTCTAAATTGGATTCTACGGCAACATTATTAATTGGACGATTTGATAATTTTTTACGAACTGATTGAAAAGAGCTAATAATACTTATATCTCTTAGTCTCAATGTATAAAGTTTTTTAATGTCAATACCTTCAGTTTTCAACGCTCCTTGTCCAAGATTCGATCTTCCAAAAAGTTCCCTAAAAATTAATTGACCTGTCCAGGAAAGACTACCCCATAATATATCATCATCGAATCCATAAATTTCAAAAAGGTTGTGATCAACCGCAATGTTGTTGGGATTCCAAAATACATTTTGTCTGTTGTTATGGATCATAGGCCATAAAACTTTCGCCCATTTTTTTTCAGGAAATTCATACCATATTTTTCTACTATTACAACTTGGCCTTATATGAAATTCATTATTTTCACCCCATTGAATATATTTTAATGCGTTTGTTCCCTTAAGTTTATATTTATCTTTATGACAAACAAATGCTTGATACTTCAGTTCATTGCATTTTACTTCTATAGACAGGCATTCTCGTGGGCTAACAATTACCGGCTTCAAAAACTCCTCCTCAATACCCCACTCTTCGATCTTCTCGGCATCAAGGTAAAAAAACTCGTTGGCGCCGGTTTTAATTCCAAATCGCACTTCTGCCACATCGCCCAGACGAACCAATTTGCCTTTGCCCTTTTCCAGGATCGTCCAGTATATATCCGGGGCGCGCAGATATTTCCCTCCCCATTTGTTGCCGGAATAGGCGGACGTGTTCAGGCTGGTTTCGCCGTCTTCGTCTTCCACAACGCCGTATCCTTCTTCCAAAAGGATTTTCTGGGGGATGAGGCAAACCCGATATTCCGGCTTCACAATTCTTTCCTTGGTTTCTTCGACTTCCTGAAAGATAACGGGAGACAAAATCTGCTCGAAAGGCAGTTTAAACATAACGAATCGCGCTAAATGACTTTGATTGCTTTCAGAATCATCATGGGGCGAGGAAAAAAGGGAAATCACCGTATTGACATCGGCTTCCTTAAAGGAACGCTTTGCTTGATTGTCAATAATAAGTTTCACTTGGCAATTTTTCAGTAAAAATTCCTGTAAATCCTTTCCATACCCCACATCCAACCAGGAATTCGAAGTGATAAAACAGAAGGAGCCATTAGCATTTAACAGGTTCAGGCCGTGGAAGTAAAAATAAATATACAAATCGCTTTTGGCGTCCAACTTATGTTTAGGCTTATTTCTCTTGTCATCATATCCAAAAAAGCGAGGATACATGGAATAAACAGATTGGATGAGTTTTTCTTTGTAGGCTTTTCTGTTTTCGGGAGTAGCTGACTCTCTTGTCATGGCGGGATCGGAGATTTTTTCTTGCCGAACGTAAGGAGGATTGCCGATGACAATATCGAAACCTTGCTTTTCCCCTGCAAAAATTTCGACAAAGGCAATGTCCCAGATAAAAGGAATATTTTTGACTCCTTTTAGACGATCCAAGGATTGGCCGATTTGGCGCAAGGAGTCTTTAATGGATTCGGACTCCTTTTTTAAGCGCGCCATTGCTTCAGGTACTATTCCGGATATCTTTCCTCCAAATAGATCGGTCGAAGATAACGATAGCGATTTTTCGATCCGCTGAAGAGAGATGTTGCCCGCTTTTTGCAAATCGTAAAGAATCTCTTGAAAAAGAGTAAATTCCTCGCGATTGACATCTTTGGGATTATGATAACGGCAATTAGGATCATTATAAAAAAATTTGAGTTTTTGTTCGCGTAAATCCTGAATTCGATTTTTCGTTTGGGGTGAAATTTCAATCGCGGAATGAATGCGGCTGAATTCGATGCCGCCCACTTCCTGCACCAAACTATTGCCGCTGCGGATTTTGAAAGAGAAATGGGGAAGCAAAGGTTTATCTTTGGGGAGTTTTTCCAAAGTCAGATCGGGATCGACAATTAACGTTAACCAAAGCCGCAGTTCGGCCACATGGCAAGCCCAATCCATAACATCCACGCCATAGAGGTTTTGCCCAATAATGCGTTTTTTCCGTTCGTAGGCGGATTCTTTGATTTCAAGACGCCGATGGCAGCGCTCCTGCAAATCGTCCAAGATATGCAGCATACCTACAAGAAACGATCCGGAACCGCAAGCGGGATCGAGTATGGAAAGGTCTTTAAGATGGCGAGATAATTCACTCCAAAGTTTACGTTCGGAAACTTGCCGGTCAGCGTCTTTCTTATCTTCCGGCTCCAACGCAAATATCCAATCGTATAAAACCGTTCTGATGGATTTATTCTTTTTCTCATCCAAACGATTCGCAAGGTGATCCACAAGGGTTAAACGGCACATGAGATCGATTTCCACGCGGGGAGTGTAGAAAATGCCCGCATCGCCCCGTTCGTCGGCTTCGATGGAAACATTCACCAGGCTTTCGTAAACCTTTCCAATCATTTCGGGATCGACGGCGACTTCTTGATCGAGAGGACTGTCTTCGGTAATGGTAAAGTTGTATTGTTCCAGGAAATCGATGATCTGTTTTACTTGGTTATCCGTTATAGAAAATTTCCCTTGATATTTTTCATCCAATTCATTTTCCAAAAAAAGGCCGCCATTGAGGAATGGGGCTTCTATCAGCGCTTGCCGAATGGCGCCGGGCAAATAGGCTCGTTGGGGAGTACTTAACAAATTCTTATGGTTATTGAAAGATTCAAAGAATAGGACATTTAACCATTGAGAACAAAAAGAATCGTTTTTATGACGATTCGCGCGGTATTCATCCCAAAAGGTTTTTATGAATTGAGGATTGTTTCCCAACCATTTCTTTCGTTGAATAAAGTAAATGAACATCAACCGATTTAAGAATTGGAGCGCATAATCGTGCGCCCATTGGCGATCGCTCGTCTGTTTTCGTAAATTTTCCAAAAGCCAGTCAAATTGTTGTTTATATTCTTCGTAGAATTTTTGAGTTAGTTTTTGTTTATCGAAAGCTTTGAGCCATTGGGAACGCCAAATATTTACATTTTGGGGATCCTTAGGCCAATGTAACGGCGGAAGATTGAATTCCAGCACGGTGCGGTTATGGGAATCCGGCGTCCATCCAAAAGAAGAAAGCCGAGCCGCTCGTCCTTCGAGATTCGGTTGCGAGAAATGGACAAAGGTAATGGCATTCCCATTTTCCACAATATGGGCGCATATAAAAAGCAAATCTTCAAGATTCCAAGTGGGACGTTTTGCGTAATCGATGGATTGGCGTTTTTTTCGGACAAACGAACGCAATATTTGGCGCAAAGCGACAACCGGCAATCGCTTTTTTTTAAAATTTACAAGAAAAATCCCCCACGGTTGTGTGGTTGTTAGAGGACGCAATTGGTTAATCTCGGCCTGAATATCGATCCCCAGTTCTTTAGGTTCATAGTCGAAGGTTATGTCATCAAAATCTTTCGCCTCTATATCCCAGTCAAGTTCATCCTTAAGATATTTCACCAAATCCGGGATTGTATGGATATTTGACAGATCGATAGATCGATGGTCGGACATGGTTTATATTTCCCCCCTCAATTGAGTTCCATCCAGGCTCGAAGAATAGGCTTTACTCCAATGGGCGCCTGGACTTGTTTTAGATAAGTATTTTTAAGATGTTTGTCTATCTTTTTACGGATATCCACCAGCGATTCGCGCTCCATGCGGCAAACTCGCGGGGTTTCGGGCGTGGAGCGGATATGCCGGATAATTTCCGAAGGCTCTTCGATGATTCTTTCCGTCGCCAGATCGTAAAGATACCATTTCACATCCCCCGCTTCTACAGACCATTCCTCGCTGTCGATTTCTTTGGCGGGGCGAGCGTAGCAAAAAAACACGCCTTTTGCATCTGGACTAATGGCGTCCTTGCCGCTGAAA
The DNA here is from genome assembly GCA_040755155.1 of Candidatus Omnitrophota bacterium. Taxonomy (NCBI): domain Bacteria; kingdom Pseudomonadati; phylum Candidatus Omnitrophota; species Candidatus Omnitrophota bacterium. The sequence goes on from JBFMBP010000144.1 coordinate 7,871, forward strand.
ATCCGGTTGGGCATTTTGTTTAAACGTTCCTCTAAATTCGGGTGCTCACGAAGCAGCCGCTGTAATTCCAAACTTAGGCTTTCTCCCTGCGTCTCCGTTCCTTCGCATTGGCGAGTAAAATCGCGCAGGATATCGTAGTCGTCGTCCGGTCTAAGAAGTTTGCCGTTTTCAATGCCGAACGTTTTGGAAATTCGGAGCGTTTTGTGGGTTACGGTTTTGAATAGGGTGAGAAGTACGTTCAGTTCATCAGGCGGCAGGAAGTTGTAATACTGAACGTTACCACGGAATTTTTCTAGTTCCGGCTGCTCGGCGACGATCCTTGCTTCGACCTCCGGGTCCAAACGGCGGTCAATACGGCCAATGCGTTGCATCAGGCGAACCGGATTCCAATGAAGGTCGTAATTGATGAGCCGGGTGGCGTCCTGCAAGTTCAAGCCTTCGGATAGGACATCGGTAGAGATGAGGATGCGAATCTCCTTAATTCCCTGAGAGGCCAATTCAGAACTTGACGTATCGTTGTAGTAGGGCGCGAACGCCTTGATGATATCGAGCCTTCCGTCGGTGGTGGAATCGATTTCCAATAGGTTGTTAATTCCCGCATGGTGGAGTTGTTCTTCCAGATATCGGGCCGTATCTAAAAACTCAGTAAAAATCAGAACCTTATGCCGTTGAAGGGCTACATCCTTCAAGCCGCCGATATGTCCGCGAAGCAGTTGAATGAGAGCCTGGAGTTTTTTATCCTGTTTCGGTTCGAATTGTGCTAATTCCTTGAGGAAATCGGCGAGAGTTTCGAGATCGCTAAGGGTTTCGGCTAAGAGTCCGGGAATATCAAAATCATTGGGATTGAGTCGTTTTTCAGATGCTTGTTCGAAAAACTCCGGTTCGACAACGTCTTCATCGGCAAGTTCTAATTCTCTCATTTCAGGAAATAATATATTGTGAACCTCAAAGGGATCGTATCCCGTTAATTTTTTATTCCTCGCCATCCACCGATCCAAACGATCCTTATCATGCTGGTCTTCCGCATGAACCAAATAGAAGGCTATCAGTTTTTTCATTAAGGTTTCGCAAGAGGATTTAAAAGCGAAAACGGAACTTTCAAATCGTTTAAGGAAAGCCGTACGTATCAAGCGGACAACTTGCCGCTGCCGACCGACGACCATTGCCTTTTCATGTTCGGTGAGGCTTTCTTTACCTTTATAAAAATCAAAGGGGTAATACATAGCCAATGAGAAAAGAGGTTTCGTTTTACTAAAAGCCTCTTCGACCATTTTCAACAATTTCCCATACGTCTGCTTGACGGAATAAGGGACAACCTTTGGGGGAGCAACCTGGGGGAACAAAACTTTTCCATCTTCATCAGCTAGGGATTTTTTTACATATGCCCGGCTGCGTTGAACAACTAATTCTTCAAAGAGGGAATCATCCCGTAGAATCGCTTCGGCTTCGGCAAGAGTCGTTACGCCGTCATCGCTTTCGGATTCGAGCGTTTTTTCTCCCAATTCGATTTCCCGTTTTTGCGCAGCGGCTTCGATGCTTTTTTCCAATTTCCGAATATGGCCTGGCAAACTATGAATCCCCAAAGGAGCCATACGGAAATAATCCGCTTGACGCTGCGTGAACAATTCCGCCATGTGCTGGAAATCGGTCAGCCGGTTGTTTATCGGGGTTGCGGTAAGAAGGTATACCTGTTTGCCTGCGCAAATATCGGACATCTCCCAGTATCGGCTTCGGCGTTCATTCTCTTCTTCGCCCCGTATTCCCGTATTGCGAAAATGATGGGCTTCATCGATGATAACCACATCGGCTTGTTCTTTCATTTGTTCCAATTCAAGACGAATTTGACGATTCTCTCGGAGCAAATCCGTGTGATTGTAGATGCGAAAACTCAAGAATCCTCCCATAATATGCGGCAAATATTTCTTGATTTTGGCTTCCCAGACCGCTTCCCTTGCGGCTTTCGGCACAAAAAGGACAACCCGCTTTTTCTCATGGATTACAAGGCGCTCAATGAGCATAAGTCCAATATAGGTTTTACCCAAACCAACGCCATCGCACAGAAAAGCGCCGCCATATTTTTTGGCTCGTTTGAGGACGCCGTGATAGCCGTGCTTTTGGTAAGAGGCTAATATTGGGTAAATACTGGATTTTTCCTGCTCCCACTCATCGGCGGTCAACTCATGGCTTCGGAAAAACTCTTGCAGGCTTCTAGCGTAAACCTCAAATGGGGAATATTCGCGACTATGGCGTTCGATGGCGCGAAGGATTTCCAGAGTTATGTCTTCGGCTTCAGCCCAGTGTTCTTCATACCATTCCTGAAGAACGCTGACGGGGCGGCCGGTGATCTGGACATTTAATTCGATATTTTCGGTCAAACCGGGATAGGTAAAATTTGAGGAACCAACGAGAGCGGACGCGCCAACGACTTCAAGACGGGCATGAGTTATATAGGCTTTAGCATGGAATTTTTCTTTGCGGTAGATGCGGCAAATGATTTTCCCTTTTTGGATTCCTTCAACAATAGCCGGAACTCCGATGAGAAAGTCGTTTTCTTCTTTTTCTTTTTCTAGGCTTCTATCTAATTCTCCTATAGCGACGGAGAGTCCATTCTCAAAAGCCTTTTTCGTCCGAAGAGAAACTTCATCTCCCATGAGTATGCGGATGGCATCGACTTTTTCCCAAGCCTCTTCAAGAGACAATAATGACCCAATTTCGAAGTAACCAGTGGCCACATCGATCTTATTCGATATCTCGCACCAATCGCTAAGATAACGCTGAACCTTCCAGTCGGCATCACTGTTATCGACAATAAAAAGTTCACTCCCTGTTTTACTAATTTTATTAGGCATCGTTCACCCTTAGCAAAATTGATAATCGATTATCGCGTTAAAGAAAATCAATATAAGAAAATTGCGGAATTATCAACAATAATATTACTAAATTACCATAAACGTTTAATGAACGCTACCAGGTTCAAATTCTAAAATAAATGCCGGGCATCGAATCCATAATTCTTTATCTATCCTTGACGAAACAGCAAAAAAATTATGTCGAATTGAATATTTTTTGATTAAAAATTCACGAAAAACGCCTATTTATTGGCTAAAAACGCCCTATTTTATACCATATTTTACTCGAAAAAAGACGTTTTTGGGAGAAAACTTGTATTAAAGTAAGTTATGAACCTATCGAATATAACATATTATTTATAAGTATATTATATTACTTATATTCCATTCTTTTCCCTAGAAAATGGGGACAAAACATCAGAGGCGGCGTATTTGAGGTTACTGAATTATTATTTTGGCGGGAAGATTGATAGTGTTTTTCGATGTTGCACGCTTGGCGGCAGTCTGCAATTTAACTAAAAGAATAGATGCAAGGTAAAAATAAACGAATTAAATCTCTTTACAGAAAAAACGTTCCGATTTTTAACTAAGGCGAATTTAAAAAAATTTCGGGAGGGGAAACATTGCTCTTACGGATCGATAGCGTTTTTCCCCAAGCCCCCCTTCGATTCATTTAATAAAGCGCATCGGGCGGGGGAAGGACAACGTTGTTATTCGGGTTGTCCTGATTAATTCTTCTTGAAGATAGTTTGTTTTCATGCGTGCAATTTAGTAATTTTGTCAATAGGATTTCACCGGCATAAATGAGTATATCCCATTGATGATATTGGCTTTAAGTAAACATGTTCCGATTATTATTTACAAGTAAACAAAATAATGAATTTCGATCTTTTTTTTTAGTAGATTTGCATAGGTTTTTTTAATCGCAAAAGCAGTTCGTCAGGCGGATCGCCTCATGCTTTCCCTATCTTCACTTCCGCCGCCGTGCGAACGTCCTTTATGCTTACAATTTTCTTTCCTAGTTTTTCCATCGCCGCTTTTTTGGGATCTTCGGTCATATGGGCGTAAATCTCCGTCGTCTTTACATCGTTATGACGAAGGATTTTCGAGACAAGGTAAAGGCTGTTTCCGTCCATCGCCAACCATGAACCAACGGAACGGCGCAGGTCATGGATGGTTATTCCATCCATGCCCGCTTCGTGACGAATACGCAACCAACGGCGATTAAGTTCCCATAGACGCTTTCCTTCAATGCTGGATGCGAAAACATAAGGATTCCCCTGGATGCGGGGGATGCCCTTCATCAGTTCAATAGCCGGTTCGTTCAGGTGAATGTACTGCGTTTCCCCGGATTTCGTTTCAGGCAAGCGGATTTCTCCCCGCTGTAAATCGATGTTCTCCCATTTTAGGGTAAGCGTTTCTGTTTTTCTCATGCCTGTCAGAATGAGTAAAAGGATCGCCGAACGAACGAAAACGTTAGACTCCGTTTCCAAGGCTTGCATCAAGCGGGGGACGGATTCCATCGGCATTAAAACGTCTCTGGATTTCTCTTCGAATTTATCCACTTTCCGGCATGGATTGGGATGATTCGATTCTATCATCTCGATCTTGCAGGCGTATTCTATCATCGTTGACAGTAAGGCTAAAACGCGGTTCGCTTCGTAGGGCTTGCCTTGATCCTTGCCTATCCAGGAATGAAATTTAATCACGTCAGGCCGCCGGATGTCGCTTACGTTCCACTTTCCAAAGCGGGGGAGTATGTAGGTATTGATTCGGCGTAAATCTTCCTTCCAAGACTTCTTGAACGGCTTCGAGTAGTTATCCATGAATTGTTCCGCCAAGTCCTTCATGAGCGTTCCACGGGCCGCCTTCGCCTTCTCTTCCGCCGGATCGTCGCCTTGACTCACCTGGACGAGATATTCCCGCGCCTTTTGCCTTGCCTGTTCAACCGTCAAAACGCCGTAATGCCCAAGGGAAACGATCTTTTTTCGGCCTTTGAATCGATAGGAAACGACAAAGCATTTTCTTCCATTGGGCGTAACGCGCAAACCGAAGCCCTTCAATTCGTCATCCCAAACCGCAAAAAAACCGCTCTTGCCCTTGCCCTTGTACTCTGCCTTATCGCAAATCATCTTTGTTAGTTTCATCGGTTCGATCCTTCCTTTTTTGACGAGTCAGTAAGAGAATCAGGTTGTAGCCGTGCTACCTATATGCTACCTCGCCATTAAAAACGAAAAGATTCATGCAATACTAAATATTAAAATTTCTTAGGAAATATTGGGTATTTATAAACGCATGGAAGGAAGAAAAACGTACACTTCAAGACTCTGGATCAGGAAGCTGTAGGTTCGAGCCCTACCTCCCCAGCACTTGATTCTCCTAAACTTACGATGCGACAATCATTCCTCAAATAATCCTTGAGTCAACGATGAGTCAACGGCAGAACAGAAAACTCCTTCCTTTTTTCCCCTTTTGAACAATTTTTCCAATATAAAAAAAACGGAAGAATGCTTTTTCTTTTTTTGATTATGGAGAAAGAATGAATTGGACTTAATTTTGATGATTATCATGCTCATTTTTTAGGATTTACGTTCATCTTCCTCAGTCATTCCTCTGAAAAACATGTTTTGAGTGCGAAAAGTACTCAAAATTACCCGATTCTGACCATTTTTTTTCTCAAAATCTTTTTTCGAATCTTAACGGAATTATAGACGACGATCATTCTTCCATTCGAAAATAATCTCTGATAGCTATCATCATCTATCCAACATGATTCTATTTGGAAGGAACTGAGCCGGTTTCTGGGTATGGCGGCGCCATATCTCTGTAAACCGCCTGGGTGAGCGCTTGAACATGGAGACGACGAGGACATCTTGCTGGATGAGCGCAACCGCTTAAAGGGTTGCGAAATGGCCGGCGTAGAGCCTGGATTCCGGTATTATATGGGGGACGATCCAGAAGGCTTTATCATCAGCAGCAACCTGTATCGGCGGCATTTATGCGAGTCGAAACGCGGCGATATGGCCGCTAAGTTTTCCAATATGCGGCAAGGCAGTAGGACGGATATACCTAGTCAAAATTCAGACGAGGTTAGCATTCAGCAAGCGGCGATCTTTTTAATGTTGGCCGGAGTACGGTGGCTGACGCTAAATCGATTCGTCAGGAGGCGCCGGAGTTAGCCAAAAAGGTTGAAGCCGGGGAGATGACTGTCCATGCCGCCAAAGAAATTATACGCCCCCACCCCCCCCTAACCGCCCAGCTTAGGTACTAGATCTGATTCCATACGGCTCCATGTCCGCAAGAGAAGGACTCCTGTGGAAATGCCCCTTCAGTTGTTTTGAAAATCGTGAGTGGGAAATATTTTTTTACCACTTTGGGTTTTTGCTTATGTTGTTATAATACGATTGTTTACGATGTTGCATTCAATCATGAGCGTGATCGTTCTTTTAGGAGAGTGATTATGTTCGTAAAAAAATCGTCTTTTTCTATTTTCTTCTTGCTCTTTTCGGTTTGCGCCGTATTCGCCCAGGGAGATATTCCCAACACTCCCACGCCTACCGTTACGCCAATGCCTCAACCGGCGCTTCTTGCTTCCAGCAGCTTGATCGATCTTAACGGAAGCAATCTCGCCGAGAATCAACTCGTAGCCGATCCCCCTTCCGGCTTCCGCTTCGGTAAAATCTCTTTCGGCGCGATTCCCGATGGATTTTATACGGACGGCAAGGGCATGGCCGTTCGCGTTTCGCCGGGGGAAGGGATTTGGATTGTCGTCAATGTCGCGATGGAAGCGCCTTCTCTGGCGGTTATTTCCGGCGCGTTCCGTTCTTCCAGCAAGGACGTATCCATCGCTCTCATCGCTTTGAATTGTCCCGTTGACGGCCAATTGGGCTATACGAACATAACCGGCGAAGAAATTCCCGTGGAGCAATACCGTTCTCTCAACCTGATTTATCGCCCGCCTTCCGGCTGGCTGCAAATCGCCGTGCAAATCGTGAACTATCCCTATTCTTCGCTCACCAGCACCGTTTATGTGGATAACCTTTCCGTTAAGCCGTTAGCGCCTTCCATCAGCAATCTATCCGTAGGGCTGGAAGTGGACGGTTCGTTTGAAAAGGGCGTCGATAAACTCATTTCCAATATCAACGACGACGATGGGCGCATCACACCCTTTTTCGAATCGCTATCGGACATCGCCATTCGTCTTTCCATCGAGCCGGAGAATAGCGCCGCTAATGTAGGAACGATCGTTCAAGACGTGGAAAATTCCTTCCCCATGACTCTTGTAGGCGAAGTCAATATCTACCGCGAAACGCCCCCTAGCGATGGAATGCTGGCGTTCGTCTTGGCGAATGGATTTCAAAGCCTCTGCGTCTACCGCTTCGCGAAGGATATCCCCGACGCCAAAAGCAAAGAGCCGGAGTATCTCATTATCGGCGGGGATTTTACCGTTAACAATCCCAGCGTCCCCATTCATGCCATTGTTCAAAACGGCGGCCCCAACGTCTCGTCTTCCGTCGTCGTCGATGATCTGGTTGTCAAGAATTGGGGATTAATCAATCCCACGCCGACGCCGACAGCGACGCCCACGCCAACCGTCACCCCAACCCCGCCCGTTACTCCAACGCCGACGCTCTACCCGGGAGAAATTATCGTTCCATTGAATCTGCCAGAAGGCGCTATTCCTTTGTATATGGAATACATTCCAGCGGGGACGTTTTTTATGGGATCACCTCCTAATGAGATGGACAGACAAGATAATGAAGGCCCGCAACATCAAGTAACAATTACAAAACCGTTATATTTTGGAAAATATGAAGTAACTCAAGCACAGTGGCAGGCAGTGATGGGAAACAATCCTTCGTTAGATTCTGGCGTCGGACCTAATTATCCTGTATACAATGTATCCTGGAATGATTGTCAGATCTATATCCAGAAGTTGAATCAGATGGGAATAGGAACATTCCGTTTACCTACAGAGGCGGAATGGGAGTATGCCTGTCGGGCGGGTACATACACTAGGTTTTACTGGGGAGATGATCTGAATTTTACCCAGATAAAAGACTATGCGTGGTATGATGGAAATGATGGGACAAAAGAGGTTGGTTTGAAGTTGCCTAACTCCTTTGGTTTGTATGACATGAGCGGGAATGTTAGGGAGTGGTGTCAAGATTGGCTTGGAGTATATAGTATAAATGCACAAAATGATCCAATTGGAGTAAGTAATGACATGACCCGGGCATCGCGTGGCGGCAACTGGAGCGCTCATCTCAGGGACTGCCGTTCTGCCTTTCGCAATAGTCGCGCTTCGGACGACAGGGATGGCACTCAGGGTTTTCGGATTGCGGCTTCAAGCCAGAATTTGCCTCCCGCATTAACACCTACGCCGACGATAACAGCTACACCGATATCTCCCGCAGAAGAAATAACCATTCCGCTGGATTATCCCAAGAATACGATATTGTTACCCATGAAATTGATCCCAGCGGGAACGTTTATGATGGGATCGCCGGAAAGCGAGGCGGGACGTTCCTCTAATGAAGGGCCGCAGCATCAGGTGACGATCACCAATCCGTTTTATATGGGGAAGTACGAGGTGACGCAGACACAGTGGCAGGCGGTGATGGGCAGCAATCCTTCATACAACCCTATCGAAGATAACAATCTCCCCGTCGAAAGGGTTTCCTGGAATGATTGCCAAACCTTCATTCAGAAGTTGAATGCGTTAGGTCAAGGAACTTTCCGTTTGCCGACGGAGGCGGAGTGGGAATACGCCTGCCGGGGGGGAACGACGACGCGGTTTTATTGGGGGGATGACACGAGCTACAGCCAGATTGGGAATTATGCGTGGTATAATGGTAATTCAGGAGGTGAAACCCATGGAGTCGGAGCCAAGTTGCCGAATGCGTGGGGGCTGTACGATATGAGCGGGAACGTGGGGGAATGGTGCCGGGATTGGATTGGATCATATAGTTCGAATGCGCAAATTGATCCAATTGGAGCAAAGGGAGGCAATTATATTGTGTGTCGCGGCGGAAGTGTAGGCGGCAATAACTATAAGTGCCGTTCGGCCCATCGCGGTGAAAACTACCCAGACACCAGAGATGGCGGCCTTGGCTTACGTCTCGCCAGGAATCAGTAAGGCAGCGGTGAAGGTTAGCTATGCCAGAAACATCAAAACAGAATCCTTCCGATTCCGTCCATTCCGATCAAAAATGTAAATGGATCGTTCCGCCAGGATTACATAAGGCAGTCAATGATTTTGTTTATCTCTATGAACTACTTTATTCATCGCAAAGACACAATCTTTCCAATCGAAGGCCGCTGATGATTATCGGCGATAGCGGCGTTGGAAAATCTCTTTTTACGGATATTTTTGAAAAATTGCATCGGCTAGATTACCCCTCCTCCAAAATACAAACTCTTAATTGTGCAGCATTTCCAAAAGACTTAATTCTTGCAGAATTGTTCGGCTATAAAAAGGGCGCATTCACTGGAGCGATTAAAGATAAAGTAGGATTATTGAAAACTGCCGACGGAGGTTTGGTCATTCTCGAAGAAATTGGAGAACTAACCGAACCGGATCAAGCCAAGTTGCTTACCTTTTTGGAAAATGGCGGTAGATATTACCCCGTGGGCAGCACAAAGGAAGAACAAACGAATGTTGATATAATAAGCATTACAAACCAACCCCAAAATAAGTTCCGCCATGATTTTTGGAATCGTTTTTTTCAATTCATGGCAAGATGGTATTATCATTTCTCAAAACAATAACTCGGATGTAGTCCAATATCGAGGGAAAATTATTCGCCTCTTCGCTATTTCGTGTGGATAGAGGGTCCAACCGGCGGCAGGTTGAACTCTAATTTGGCTCCGATCAGATAAATCATGGTGATGAAATTCTTGACGTTTCGGAATCCCCGCGAGTGGGCTTTCGCCGCTTGGATCAAACTATTCATTCCTTGCACGACGCGCTCTCCGAAGACGCCAAACACGGCTTTACCGGAAACGGCTTCGCTTTCATCAACAACGCCTTCGTTTGAACCATGCCGATGCGAGGCTCGCCGCTATCGATGAGAACCTCTTTCATCTTCACTACGCTTTGGTTTTCATCCACGGCGTCAAGGGCTACCGGTGAGCGCTCAAGGTTGAGCCATTCGGTTTGGTCTTTATTTTCAACGAAGTCAAAGACCTTTTCAATGGCTTTTTCCTGAGAATTGGCGGCAAGTACGAATATTGTCATAGAGAGAGAGAACAGCGGATTTTTTCAACATGATTTCTTCCTTTATCCCCCATCGCCGATGCAAGAGGAATGCATAATGCGTTTGTTATATTTGTTTATGCGAATTATTATATGGTTAGCATTGCGGATGGAAGAGAGAAAACCCCCTATATAAACAAAAATATATATTAATTATCTATAATACGCCGTTCACCAATACAATAACCCATTATGCTGCATCTGTCAAGAAAAAAATGATTAAAATTTAATTATGATTAAAAAAGATAGACAAGTAATAATAATCATTATGAAAGTAGGTTATTTTATGAAGATCCATTAATGTAGATAAAAATCGGCTTCGTTAGAAAGAATAAGCGCTCGAATACCCTATAATCCTTAATATGACGTTCAAGAAGTTTTATACTATTCTTATTTCCGTTAGAGAGTTACGCCCTACCCTTTTCATTCCGGCCAAAGTCCAAGTATTATGGACATATTCGCTGGGAAATGAACGCTGAGCCGCACGATGGACGGCATGGCGCGCCGCAAATTCCGGGTCTCTCGCCCCATATTTATTGCATGGAGAAGAATTCATGAATCGCATTCGCACTATCGCCGGACTTCTTTGTCTCCTTCCGATCCTGCCGATCCTTGGCGTTTTGGCTCCCGGCGCGATGGCTCAATCGAAGGGATGGTCGGAAGAGAAATACCTGGCTCGGGAATCCACGCTCGCTATGCGAGTCCAAGCGCCCGCCATCGCAGCGGAAGGCGACAACGTGTACGCCGTGTATGTCCAACGCAGCCTGAAATTCATCGCTTCCCGCGACCGAGGCAAAACCTGGAGCCAACCCATGGATTTGGCGAAGGAATTGAACGATTGCAGTTCTCCCGCCCTCGCCGTCGTTGGGACGAAACTCGTGGCCGCCGCGGCCGCCAGAGTGGAAACCAACGGCGTGATCGCCTATCAGCTCTTTTCCTTGGAAAGCGCCGACAAGGGCGCCTCGTGGTCGAAAACTCAAAAAATCCGGACCAGCCGCGACGACGCCTTTTCGCCCCGCTTCCTCGTCCTCGGAAACCAGGCCAAATTGCTATGGATGGAATCGCCTCTCTCGGAACTTCTCGGCAAACTGGGCGCCCGCGAAGCAATCAATTTCAATCCCCAATCGGTAGATGCGCTCGTCGATATGCGCATTCCAGAAGGCGCTTTGAAAGACAAACTTCGCCAGACGCAATCCAAATTCTATGTTTCTACCTACAATTCCCAATCCGGCACTTACGCTGATCCCAACTCTCTCGATACGATTTTCAGCGAATGGCTGCCTTACGTCTTCGGCATTTACGGCCCCATCGACAATAGCCTCTACGTCGTCGCCAACGTCAATACCGACATCAATATTTACGAAAGCAAGGTCGAAGGCGCCCAATGGTCCAAGTATTACCAGGATAAAGAAAATTTTAATTCGAAAATGATGCTCGACTTGCAAATCATCGGCGGCGAATGGATATCAACCTGGATCCGGCGCGATCCCTATCAACAGATTCCCATCAACTTCCGCGCCGGGAAAAATGGAAAAGACATCGCGCTTTCCCCCCCGCATTACGTGCGCGCCGTTCCGCGAATGGCCTTTCATGACGGCGTCTACCACATCATTTGGGAAGCGGGAAACAAGGAAGAGAGCTGGATCGCATACCTGCGCACGGACAAAGTCACCCCCACATCCAAAGTCGTTCAACCTTCGTCCCCCGATCTGATCGAACGCTCTACCATTTTCCAATGGGAAGGAAACGACAATATCTCGGCCACGGAACGCCTTGTCTATTCTTTCATGTACGGCGATAAACCCTGGTCGTCGATTCAATCCGAGACTTCAACCAATCTGAAAACGCCGCCCGACGGCGAATATATCTTCAAAGTCCGCGCCGAAGACGTGGCGGGCAATATCCAGGAACCCCCGGCGCAGTATGCATTCAATACTTTCAAATCCGCCCCAGAGACGGTAATCGTCAACGCTCCACCGGCGGACCAACCCTTAAACAGCCGCGAAGCGGAAGTTGCTTTCACTGGCGAGGATAATTCCGACGATCCTAAAGTACTGGAATACTCCGCCCAGACCGACGGCGGCCCCTGGACGGAATTCGCCAAAGGCGACAAGCATATCTTCGCCAATCTGGCTAATGGCCAACACGTTTTGCGCCTAAAAATGCGCGACAGCCGAGGCAACGAAGATCCCACTCCCGCCGAAACCTCCGTTACGATTAAAGTAAAGATGGAAGTTGTCCTGCAATCCACGCCGCCGCTCTTTTCCAAAGATCAAACCGACGAATTCGCATGGGCGGCGAAAGACGATCAGGGCAATCCAATCAAACTGAAATACTTATACCAGTTGGACAAGGATGAAACCAAAGAACTCACTGAGGAGAAAGTGGTATTTTCCGATTTGAAGGAAGGCCGCCATCAAATCGCGGTTTGGGGCAAAGACGCTTCCGGCGATGAATCGGCCAAAGTCCATTATCAATGGACCGTCGACTGCACTCCCCCCGAAACCGAAGCTTCCTTCTCCAAGGAATATACCGCCACGAAATTTCCTCTGATCTCCCTGAAATTGACGGACCCCGATCTAGAAGATGGAACGTCGCCGCCGACGCCGGTGAAATGCCAATATCGCATCAACAAAGGCGAATGGCAGCCCTTCGATCATGAAGGCGCCATCTGGCCTGCAAGCATCGCGCTGCATTTCTATTCCTGGGGCTATATCGTCCAACTGAGAGCCGTAGACGCCGCCGGCAATATCGATGACGCGCCGGACGCCGTCGATTTGCGCATCTTTTCGCGCACCAATCCTTACGTTTTCTATACGGTCGTCGCCATCCTGGCCATCGCTGTTCTGTTGATTCTGAAAGCGATCTTAGGCCGCTTCTTCGAGAAAAAACCCACTCGCATCCCCGCTCCAGCGGCGGCTTTCGATGCAGCGAGCGATAGCGATTCCTTCGCCAAGGGAAGCATGGATGAGCCGACAACCACGACGACGACGTCCAAATTTTCTTTCGACGACGATGACGACGATTTGTATAAATAACTCATGGAACGCATTTCCATCTCCACCCCCTCTGCGAGAGAGAATGGGTGAGATATTAAGTCTATCCATATCAGAGAAAGAAGAATGGGGCGAGTTTTTCGCCCCATTGTTTTTAACGGATATTACAAATCGCTGGATCAAACATCCCAATCCATCCTGCCATCCTCGATTTCTCTATTGTTGTGGAAAATGCGCTTATCTTTGGTGGGGACGCTCTCTTCGCCCGATCGATCGGCGGAATCTTCAGCGAAGCGGCGAAACGCAAAGAAATCGAAAACATCCGAACGAAAATTTTCATCCTGCCGGATTAAACCCTACAATGCCCCGGTCACAGAGCCTAACTAACGCAGACATCAAAAAAACGCTGATTCGTATTTTTGAGTTTTTTAACTAAATTTGATTGTCGTTCTATCCCTTTCTATTTTTCTCTTAAAGGGCGTTTACTTTTTGTTTTTTTCGCCTTGGCAACGCTTTTTTCTTTTATAACTTTCAGTAATTTCCTTTTATAAATTTCTGCAAAATTGACAGAAGGCAGAACGTAATCTTTTAAAGGCCCTTGGCCTAATATTTGACCAAGAACTCCTCTCGCGATTCCATAAAGCATCGCTGCCGGATTTAACGGTAACAGTTTATTTCTTAAGTCCTCGCTCGTCTCCGGTTTTATGGAAAATACACCAAATAATTCAAGGGAATATTTTAAAGGTGTTGGTTTATCTCTATCCTCGATACCTAAATTTACTGTTAAATTGGAATAGAGTTCATTTTTTTCGTCTATGGGACTTACGTAAAAGTCGATATCCGGATCGATCATTTTAATATCCGATAAGATTGTCGATTCCTCTTTCCCTCTGAAATAAATCGGATTAAATTCGACATGAATTTTCGTCACCAGATAATGAACAATTTGTAAATCGGCTTGAATGCTCATGCGGCTTTATGGTATTCCTCTTCAGAATTCGCGATTTTTTTATTTTCTTCGATGGATAGTGGCAGATTTAAATTTTTAAAAAAAGGAATTATACGCGATTCATCGAATTCGAAACGTGTCTGTGGCGCTTGATTCCTATCAATGGAATCATCCTTAGCAGATAAAGGTTTGAAATCGACGGTCAACTCCAAACCTAAAGCGACGCTGATTTGGACGGCTGTCGAAAACGTTAAGTTGCTTGCGCCTTTTAAAATTCGGGTGATGAATGGCGGTTTTTTTCCCATTCTACGCGCGAGTTCACTGCGAGAAATTTTTTGTTTTTCCATTTCGATGGCAATGCGGTTGCTTAAATCAAGCAATACTCCTTCCAAAATAAATTCCGGATCCTCTCGATATTCTTCCAGTTGGGCGTCGAACCATTCTTGCATGGTTTGATTTTCATTCATGATGCTGCGCTCCTGTAGTATATTCATTTCGCCATTCTTTGGCTCTGCGAAGGTCTTCGGGATTTGCTTTATCTCTCTTTTTGATACATCCATTCGTAAGAATAAATTTCTTTCCTCCGAGGCTCTTGCAAAATGAATAAAATCTATCCTTAAATTCTCCCCCCAAGTTTTGGAGGAGTTAGATCCCCCAAGCCTGTGTCATTTCGAGCGATAGCGAGAAATCTTAAAATTCTCCCCCCAAGCTTGGGGGGAGTTAGAGGGGGGTTGATTTTTTTAGACTTATCTCAACCCCCTCCTAACCTCCCCCAAGCTTGGGGGAGGAATTATGGAGTTTTGCAAGAGGCTCCTCCATTAAAGAAAAAACCATAGAGACGAATCTGGTGTGCTTTTATAGCATAAATTTGATCGCCTTCATGATTAAAATTCTCTGAATTATAGGGAATAAAATCGGTTTGAGAAAAACGTTCAATGCGCTTAATGATCTTTTTTAAAATCGGATTCTCGACTCTTTTTCAACTCATCCAAAAATTCTTTGATTGGAGAAACGATCATTTCTTCCTTCCGTAGTGAAAAGAAGGATATCTTTCCAGATATTATCGTCTCTTTTATCATACTTTTAACATAAAAGTTAAAGAAGTCAAGGAAGATTATGGCTCTTCTCAAAAAATTTTAAACTCGCCTCAAATCAATCTCCAAAAAGTAGGATGCTTTTTTATCATATATTCACGCTTCCAAAAAGTGAAACCTTATCAATTTCACTCTATTAATAAAATTTTCACCGTATGAGCCTCTTGCAAAACTCCATAATTCCTCCCCCAAGCTTGGGGGAGGTTAGGAGGCAATGTCATTAAGTTAAGACATAACGTGACGAAATTCCATTCCCTCGCCCTCTGGGAGAGGGTTAGGGTGAGGGATTTTAAATTCAACAAATTCATGCTATTAGATTTGTTGATATTTTCGATTAAGGAATTAGTCTATCCTTAACTTAACGACATTGGGTTAGGAGGGGGTTGCTTTAAGTCTAACATAATCAACCCCCCTCTAACTCCCCCCAAGCTTGGGGGGAGAATTTAAAAGCGGATTTTATTAATTTTGCAAGAGCCTCCGTATTTTTATTCATTTAACCATATTAGAAGCAAAAGGTTAAAGTATTTTTACTAGAATAGAAAGGTATTGGTTTTAAAAACAAACATCGAATGCAACTACAGCAGGATGAAGGAGGCGATTTCGAGGAGGTCGTTTTTGCGGAAGGGTTTGGAGAGGTAGTAGCGGACGCCGAGTTCTAAACTTTGTTTGCGGGAATCTTCGTTGGGGTGGGCGGTGATCATGATGATTTTGCTGGAGGGTTTTTGGCGCCGCACCTGTTCGGCGAATTCCAGGCCGTTGAGGCGGGGCATATTTTTATCGACGATCAGGAAGTCGAAATCTTCGCCGATGGCTCGGCTTACGGCTTTCGTCGGATCGGTGATCCGCGTCACTTTGCAGCCCTGAAGCGTTAACACTTCGTCGATCGCTTCCGCGTAATCGTCATCGTCATCCACAACCAGAACATTTCTTCCTGCGAGGAGGTCCTTCACCAAGCGATCTCCATTGCAATTCAAGTCATGATCGTGGATCATGGTTCGCCTCTCGTATCGTTGCCCGGCGCCGCCCCAAGGGATATAATTCGCGCAAATCGCTCCCGTTGTTTCGATCTCCTGGTCTTTCGATGATGTCAGGCCGATGGCGTATTCCCAGAGGAAATATTAAGCATATTGCGTGCCAAGAGATTTTAATCTGAAGTTAGGGAGGGAATTTCGCTTTCCGGCGCATCGGTTTGATTCAATTTGGGAATCCGGCGGTATAACGAACTGCGCGACAAACCTAGCACTCGCGCCGCTTCTTCTTTGTTCCCGTTTACGCTGTTTAACGTCCGCCGGATGATTTCCAGTTCGGCGTCGTCCAGCGTCGTTCCGATGGGAATAACGATGTTATTGCCGTTGTTTACTGGTCTTACGTCGGATCTATACAGAGAGGGCGTTCGATCCTGCCTTATCTCTTCCGGCAGATCGCGCAAAGATACGGAAGATCCCGCCGCGAAGATGCAGGCGTGTTCCACAGCGTGCTGCAACTCTCTCACGTTGCCCGGCCAGGAATAGGTAAAAAATAAATCCATAACGTCGTTGGAAAAATGCTCCAGCGTTTTTCCCGTCTCTTCGCTGTACCGTTTCAGAAACGCTTGTGCCAGAATCGGGATGTCTTCGCGCCTTTCCCGCAACGGGCAGATGGGAATCTGGACTACCCGCAAACGATAATAAAGGTCTTCCCGGAACTTATGCTCCGAAATCCGTTGCTGCAGGTCTTTGTTGGTCGCCGCAATCACTCGCACGTCCAGGTGAATCGTGGCGCTGCTGCCTACGCGCTCCAGTTCGGAATCTTGCAGCACGCGCAGAAGCCTTTGCTGGGCGCTGGCGGACATCTCTCCAATTTCATTTAGAAAAATGGAACCGCCGTCGGCCAGTTCGAACCGACCTTTGCGGTCTTTGATGGCGCCTGTAAAAGAGCCTCGAATATGCCCGAACAGTTCCGATTCCAGCAGGGATTCGGGCAGGGAAGCGCAGTCCACTTTAATAAGAGGCTTGTTATGCCGCCGGCTCTGTTCGTGGATCTCCTGCGCCACTTGATCCTTGCCGGTTCCCGTCTCGCCGGTGATGAGCACGGTGCTGCGCGTCGGCGCCACCTGCTCGATGATGTGGAAGATGCGCTGCATGGCGGGGGATTTGCCCAAAAGGCGGCCGGAATAGCGCGCCACCTGCCGCCGCCACTCCTCCCGCTCTTCCACTAACTTCTTTTGTTCGAGAGCGCGATCTACGACGACGCGAAGTTCTTTAAGCCGGACGGGTTTGGTGATGTAATCCGCCGCCCCCAAGCGCATAGCTTCCACGGCGGTATCGACTTCGTTCAAGCCTGTCAGCATTAATACTTGCGTATCCGGTTTAATCTCCTTGATGTGTCTCAATACCTCGATGCCGTCTGCGCCGGGGAGCAAAATATCGCAAGTTACAAGATCAATATCGTGCAAAGAAAAAAGTTCGATGGCCTTCTCGCCGCTCTCCGCTTCGAGAAATTCATATCCTTTCCCCTCCAACGATTCCCTCACTACTTCGCGGGAAGAAGCGTCGTCGTCGATAATCAGGATGGTTCGCATGACCGCCACTACTTGCTCTCCTCGGGCTGTATGGTAGGTATTCGCCGATACAATGAACTCCGTGACAATCCTAATACTCTTGCAGCTTCTTCTTTATTCCCTTTTACGCATTTTAATGTTTGGCGGATGATTTCTGATTCAGCGTCTTCCATTGTCGTTCCGAGAGGAATAACGATTTCATTTTCCTCATTTATTTGTTGGGTATTTGATTTTATAAATGAGAACTTACTTTTTGACCGTATTTCTTCAGGGATATCGCACAAGGTTATGGAAGATCCTTTCGCAAATATGCAAGCATGTTCCACCGCGTGCTGTAACTCTCTAACATTACCTGGCCAGGAGTAGGAATAAAATTTGTCCATTACTTCATTAGAAAATTGATCTAATGTTTTACCAAATTCTTCGTTGTAAAGTTTAAGAAAAGTCTGTGCAAGAATTGGAATATCATCGCGTCTTTCTCTCAAGGGGGGGACGGTGATTTGGATTGCTCGCAAATGATAATAGAGGTCTACGCGGAATTTTTGTTCCGTAATTCTCTGTTGTAAGTCTTTATTGGTTGCTGCGATGACGCGTACGTCCAGGTGGATATTTGCGCTGCTGCCTTCGATCTCCAGTTCGGAATTTTGTAAAAAATTCAATAACTTTTTCTGAGTGCTAACGCACATTTCTCCGATTTTGTTAAGAAAGATGGTTCCATCATCAGCTAGTTCGAAGCGGCTTTTCCGATTTTTGTAAGCTCCGATAAATGAACCTTGAATTTGACCGAATAATTCCGATTCCAACAAAGATTCAGGCAGAGATGCGCAATCCACTTTGATCATCGGTCTGTTATGGCGGCGGCTTTGTTCGTGAATCTCCCGCGCTACTTGTTCCTTTCCTGTCCCTGTTTCGCCAGTGATGAGGACGGTGCTTCGCGTCGGCGCCACTTGCTCGATAATGTGAAAAATACTTTGCATGGCGGGAGATTTGCCTAGTAAGCGTCCAGAAAAATGAGATATTTGTCTGCGCCACTCTTCTCGCTCTTCCACTAACTTTTTTTGTTCGAGAGCGCGATCCACGACGACTTGAATTTCTTTGAGACGGAAAGGTTTAGTGATGTAATTTATCGCTCCAAGACGCATGGCTTCCACAGCGGTATCTACTTCATTCAAGGCCGTTAGCATCAATACTTGCGTATCCGGTTTGATTTCCTTGATTTGCCGCAATACTTCGATACCATCCATGCCGGGCATCAGAATATCGCAGATGACGAGGTCGATATCAAACAAAGAAAATACTTCGATGGCTTTCTCGCCGCTTTCCGCTTCGAGAAATTCATATCCTTTCCCCTCCAACGATTCCCTCACTACTTCGCGGGAAGAAGCGTCGTCGTCGATAATCAGGATGGTTCGCATGACCGCCACTACTTGCTCTCCTCGGGCTGTATGGGGATTTTGATTCTCACCGTCGTGCCTTCCCCCTTGGAGGCATCGATGGCGATGGTTCCTCCGTGGTTGACCACGATCTCCCTCACCAGGTAAAGACCAAGTCCCGTCCCGATGCTTTTGGAGGTAGTGAAGGGATCGAAGGCCGCTTCCCGGATATCTTCCGGCATCCCTGGCCCATTGTCCATGACGGTGAATTCGATATGGCGGTCGTCATGCTGCACATCCAACTTCACCCAGCCGCTTTTGATGTCGGACGTCCGGATCGCTTCTACCGAATTGCGCACCAGATTGACGAATACCCGCTGAAATTGCTGCGAATCGAGCATCGCGGGAGGAACGGATTCCGCCACGAAGCATTCGAAGGCGATGTGATCTTCCAGATAATGCTCCTTGAATTCCTGCGTGATGTCCCGGATAAACGTATGCAGGTTGATCTGCTCCCGCTCCATCGTCCGCGTTTTGGAAAGATGGAGGTAGTTGTTGGCGATCTCCTCCAGCCGCGAGATTTGTTTTTGGATGTCCGAGACGCATTTTTGAATCGGTTCGCGGTATTTCGAACCGTCGCCCTTGCCCCAATTGCCAAAGGCTTGGCATAACCGTTCCAATAGCAGATCCGATTTGAGAAAAAGTACGCCCAGCGGCGTGCGGATTTCGTGCGCAACTTTGGCGGCCACTTTCGCCATGGCGACATTTCGTTGCAGGGTTTCCACCTGCTTTTGCAGTTTTTTCTCTTCCGAGATGTCTTTCAGAATGGCCAGCAGAGATACCGTCTCTCCCTGGGGATTGGTCAAAGGAAGCCGGGTAAGCAGGATGGGAACCCTCTCTCCCGATTTGCGAATCCGCACCGTCTCTTCGTTGATGACGCCGAATTCCCCATTAATCTGGCGGCGGATGGATTCGTACGTCTCTGCCAGGATCTCCGGCGGCACGAACAGGTCGATGGTTTTTCCTACGGCTTCTTCACGGTTATACCCCAAAATGCGTTCCGCGCCCGCCGTCCAAGACAAAATTCTTCCCGTCGAATCGATGCGGCTGATCCCTTCGGAAGAGCCTTCCCCAATGGCGGAAAGTATGACATCCTCGTTTATATCGTCGGATGGATGGATTTCGGGATGGGGTCTCATCGTTTCTCTTCCCTGCATGAGCGATGTTCGCCTGGTTTGGAATATATTGTCTGCATCCAACATGATTATTGGATATTTATGCGCTCTCTATGCGTTCTCCCCTAACGCAACGGCGCCAATGCTGTTAATCGTCCGGAAATCGATTTATCTTAGACGTTTTCTGGAAAAAGGGTAGCGTTGAATTATGGCTTCCATCCAATGAGGAACAATTTCGGGAAAGGCGGCGCCTGTTATTCGTTTCGATTTCGCCGCTCCAGAAAAGCAGGCTTCCTTGAAATCGTAGAAAGCGTCTGGTTGCGTTTATAATTTGGAAAAATACATTTCCGCCCGCCGGTTCCGGCCCCAGGCGTCTTCGCTATGGCCTAAATCCACGGGTAATTCTTCGCCCCATGATTTCGTCGTAATACGCTCTTCGGCAACGCCTCCTTCCACCATGAATGTCTTTACGGCGTTTGCTCGCTGATCGCCCAAAGCGATATTGTATTCCGGCGTCCCTCGTTCGTCGCAGTGCCCTTCGATGAGAATGTAGCATTCCGGATTGCTCTTCAAGAAGTCGATATTCACCGAAATTCCCTGTTGAGCTACCGGCTTCAAATTCCACATATTGTAATCGAAATATACGGATTTGATGGGCAGCGCTTTCCATAGAGACAACATCGGCGTTCGCATGGGAAGATTTTTGGCTTTTTCTTCCTTTTTTTGCGTAATAGCCTCGGCGGTCTTTTTTACTTTCTTTTTTAATTTCGCTCTAAAAATATCCGGATGGGTTGTTTCCGCCAAATCGGCGCCAAGACGGGCGGCGGCTGCGTTTTGTCCCCGCGTCTCCATACCCGCCAATCCGAAACCGGCGGCGAGGAAGACGGCGAAAAAAAGAAAAGTACGCATCATGACAGTTGACTCCGGATGATTCCCATTCATTCACAGTAAACGATGGAAAAGGACATCTCGTTATTTTCGATCGATGTCCTTTCAAATTGCAATTCCTCGGCGCAATCCTGAATATCCACTTTTCGGTAATCGGAAGACAACGCTCCAAAATATCTCACTCTCAACATAAAGTTAAGATTATTCATACTTTATGAACTTTTTCCTAAAGTTCAAGTCTTTCAATGGACTTAAGAGACTAAACCGCCTGCGGCATGAATATTAATCCGGAATAGATAAAATTTCCCGATGGATTTGGCGCAAAGCCTCGCATAGTAGAGGATGGGCATTCAACGGTTCCGAAAGAATCGTTTTGGTTCCGGTCTTTTCGGCGAAACACCGTATAATCGTCCTTGCTCGGTTGAATAAAACTCCATGAAACAACAAGTAGGGAAACACGAGAATCCGCCGCAATCCCAGCCGCGGCGCATGTTCGAGAATTTGCGCCATCGAAGGCGAGACGCTGGCAAGAAAACCGGTTTCCGCCCCGCCGAAATCCATCGACTCCATAAGAATCCGCGTCAAAGCGAAAACATCCGCATTTCCTTCTTTCCGCAGGCTGCCCCCGCCGAGAACCAGTAAAAGCGTTTCGCTTCGCGCTTCCTCTCCGGCTTTTCTCTCCGCTTCTTCGATCCGCAATCGGCATAATTCGATAATCTTGGGATGAAGTGGAATCGGCTCTCCACAGCGAAATTCGAGGCCGGGATAAAGCGTTCGCGATTTATTCAATTCGCCGGGAATATCCAACGCCGCATGTTTTCCCGCGCCGAGAAAACAGGGGATGGCGGCGATGTTTTGGGCGCCTTGTTCGGCGCAACGGCCAATGGCGGAAAGAATGTCAGGCTGCGTTTTTTCCAGAAAACCGTATTCCACAATCCGCTTAGGTTCCTGGCGCTGGAATAATTCCGCAAGATGGACGAATTCCTCTCGCCCCGCCGGGTTGGAGGTTCCATGCGCAACTAGAAGCGCAGCGTTCATGGTCTCTTTTTCACCATTTCTCATGCCAGGTTATTAATCCATGTTATGCGCGATGGAAAAGTTAAAGTAGTCAATTCAAGTCGCCGTTTCGAATCGCGAAGACGCGAAACGAAAAAGAAAAACACGAAAAAAAGATAAAAAAAATGCGCATGGGATCACGCCGTGAATGGCTTTTTTTCCGTGAAATCCAAAAAGAATCCGCGATATCCGTGATTCAAAAATTTCGTGAAATTCGTGGTTTCGCGTTTCAATAACGCAAAAGAAATGAAATCCTTACTGATCTTTTGAACGATTCTTCAACTTGGTTTTGAAATACCTAGGTTGAAAACTAAAGATCATTGACTGCGTAACATAAATTGGAATTTCCAGCAAGAATATCCGTTTAGCCCTAGCCTAAACCCACCTGCCGCCATTATTATAGCCTCTTGATTCTTGAATTTTGTGATAAAAAGTATTGCCTAGAGTAAATTTTTCGCTTTTTGTTAGAATATTATTAGTTCGATCTCCATCACCATTTTTTTATAAATAAATACGGTAAGAAGCATTGACAATAATACCTGAATATATTAGACTTTGACTTGTTTTCTTCATATTGAATTATAGGATGAATCCCATTCGGCGGCTATGGTTGCGAATGGATAAAATATCATAAATTCAAGTTTACGAATTATAAAGGAGTCTTTTTCTCATGGCCAATTTGAGCGCTATCAAAAAAATTCACGCCCGTGAAATTTTGGATTCCCGCGGAAATCCTACCGTCGAAGTCGACATCGTTCTGGAATGTGGAATCGTTGGCCGCGCCGCCGTTCCCTCCGGCGCATCGACCGGCGAACATGAAGCGATCGAATTGCGGGATGGCGACAAAAAGCGTTATCTGGGAAAAGGCGTCTCCAAAGCCGTCGCCAACGTCAATGATGCCATCGCTCCTGCTCTGGCGGGTTATAACGCCCTCGATCAATTGGGCGTTGACCGCTTGATGCTGCAATTGGATGGTACGCCCAATAAATCCAAACTGGGCGCCAACGCCATCCTCGGCGTCTCTCTCGCCGCCGCCCGCGCCGCCGCCAATATGAAGGGATTGCCTCTCTACCGTTACCTGGGCGGCGCTTCCACCTTCATGCTTCCCGTTCCCATGATGAACATCCTCAACGGCGGCCAACACGCCGATAACAACCTCGATATCCAGGAATGCATGATCATTCCCCACGGCGCGCCCTCCTTCAAGGAAGCATTGCGGATGGGATCCGAAGTTTTCCATACCCTGAAAAAAGTCCTTTCTGAAGAAGGCAAAAATACCGCCGTCGGCGACGAAGGCGGATTCGCCCCCGAAGTCGCTTCCAACGAAGAAGGCCTTTCCGTCATAATAAAAGCGATCGAAAAAGCGGGCTATAAGCCCGGCGAGCAAATTTCCCTGGCGCTGGACGCCGCCGCTTCTTCCTTTTATGACAAAGAAACCAAGAATTATGTTCTCAGCGCCGAAGCCAATCCCAATAAAACGGCGGCGGATATGGTCGCTTTCTACGAAGCGTTATGCGCTAAGTATCCCATCGTTTCCCTGGAAGACGGCCTGGATGAGAACGATTGGGACGGCTGGGCGTTGCTTACGGAAAAATTAGGCAAGAAAATCCAACTTGTCGGCGACGATATCTTCGTTACGAATAAACAGTTGCTCTGCAAAGGCATCGAAAATGGCATCGCCAATTCCATTCTCATCAAGTTGAACCAGATCGGTTCGCTCAGCGAGACGTTGGAAGTCATCGACATCGCCAAACGCAACAAATATACGAACGTTATTTCTCACCGCAGCGGCGAAACGGAAGACTCCACCATCGCCGACCTGGCGGTGGCGACGAACGCGGGACAGATTAAAACCGGTTCGCTTTGCCGCACCGACCGCGTCTGCAAATACAATCAATTGCTGCGCATCGAAGAAGAATTGGGCGATTCCGCCGTTTATATCGGCAAGAAAATTTTTGGATGATATAGTATACATATAGAGGGATGGTTTTCTCCGATTCCTTTCGTCGGCGGCATCGCCTGCGGAACGAATCGGAGCGAGGGACGGGGAAAGAATGTTGCGATTTTTCAAGGCGTTCCTTCACGATTCCGTTTCATGGATTTTGCTCGTCCTCTTGGGCGTTACGGTCGTCGTTGGCCTTGCCACCCTCGTCAACCGGTATGACCGCGTGGACCGATACGATAAAAAACTCTACCTTTTGGAATACGATATTCTTAATTTGAAAAAGGACGTGGAGAGAAAAAAAATTTGGGCCGCCCGTCTCGTTTCCGATCATACCGCCTGGGAACAAGTGGCGAGAGATAAGATGAATTACTTGGGTCCGGATGAGGTGCTGGTTACATTCGTCCCCGCCCAAAAGCCTTGATTCCCCGTCCGGACGCGCTTCGTTTTCCGGCTGGAATAAGGCTCGATGACATTCAAGTATTCTGAAATCAGAGGCTTTAGAAGATTTTTTCTTTGGAAAAAGGATTAAAATTCCTTGACAATTATGGGGGGTTGGGGTAACGTAACCTAAACCGCCCCCCTTTTGGCGATGGAGCCTTCAAGAGGAAGCGGAATTACGGATGAAAATCGGAAGATTGGAATAAAACTGACGCGGGGTGGAGCAGTGGTAGCTCGTCGGGCTCATAACCCGGAGGTCATGGGTTCAAATCCCATCCCCGCAATTTATTCTTCTTTCCGAGCAACGTTGACATTTGAAATCCTCCCCTCGCCCTTTTAATGTGGGTGAGGAATGTAATTGTTCCCTCGCCCTCTGGGTGAGGTTTAGGGTGAGGAAACTTTATCGCCAAAGCGGCGCACAAAATCAAATGTCATCGGATAATAGGGTTTTTGCCTGTTTTCTTCGATTCGATGAACGATAATAACCCGTTTTGCGCGAAAAGCCATTATTCTTGCGGGAGTCTATCGGCGTGACGAAAAAAGAAATTATCGAAATCGTTTCCCAACGTACGAAACTCAAAAAGAATTATACCAAAGCCATCGTGGAATGCGTCTTCGACGTCTTCATCGAAACTTTGGCGGAAGAAGGCAGAATAGAAGTTCGCAATTTTGGCGTTTTCAAAGTGAAGCGGACTCCTGCCCGCGTTGGGCGCAACCCCGTAACCAAAGAATCCGCCGATGTTCCTGCGCGGAATATTGTTCAGTTCAAAGCCGGGAAACAAATGAAAGAACTTGTCTCTTCGTGATCGATGATGACTGACGCGGAAAATAACGAATCCGTCCCTCGCGAGTTTGGAGATATCGGCGTCTCCAACGAGGTGTTCGAAACCATCGCCGTAACCTGCGCGCGCAGAATCAACGGCGTGGCGGGGATGGAATCCGCCGATGGCTTGGTGGACAGCCTTTCTAAAGTTTGGGGACGCAGCGACGCTCCCAAAGGAGTGAAAGTCGCAACCGGCGACGATGACGTGTCTATCGATATGACGGTCATTCTCAAAGAAGGCTACGCCATACCCCAAGTCGCCGGCGCTATCCAACGGGAAGTCAAAAGCATCGTCGAAGACATGACGGGCCACGCGGTCAAAGCCGTGAATATCCTCGTGGCCGACCTGCAGCCGGAGGCGGTCGAAGCGCAGATCGTAGCCCCCGACGAGGAAGAAAAATAACCGCTCCCATTCCTGCCGCGGGGATTTTCTTCCCGCCGCGGCGGCGGAAAAAGCTTTACCTGGCGACAGGGAAACCGAAAATAGTTGGCGATATGGCCGATGGTCGCTTTCGGCTTCGCGTTCCCCATGATAATGTAAACAAACTGAGGATTTCGCTCTTCATCTCAGTTATTCGGATAAAACGAAAGACATTCGAAATTCCGTCTTAAGTCGGATCCTGCGAGACGGCGCCTGGATAGGAGGATGGACGATGTTACAACATAACGGGCTGTATTGTGCGGTAAAGGCACTGGCTTTCATGATTTTCGCAGCATTGCTAGCCATGCCCGTCTCAGTTTCCGCCCAATCGGATGTAGCCGCGAGAGTCAGAATTCAGGGATCGAGCGAATTTGGAGACGTGTTGCTGCTGCGCGACGGCAACGATATCGTTCTCTACGGCTTGGCTTTCTCCGTTCCCTCGATGAGCAACGTTACGGTGACCGCCGCTGGTCAAGAATTTTATCATAACGCCGCGTATACGGGGCAATTTCCTGTTTTACCCAATAGCCCTATCAGAATTGTCGGCGGCGCCAGCATCCCCACCGCTAGCATCTCCGCCGTTAAAACCAATGGAACCGTCCTCAACGGAACCGTCAATTTGGATTTAACTTCCCCGGAAATCTTAAAAGCATTGCAAGACTATCAAGCGGAAGTCGCAAAGCTGAAAAATAAGGAATTGGCGAACCCAAAAATCGGCATTCCCGTGAATAAACTTCTCGATATCGTCGCCGACAATCCGTCCGACCAATCCTTTTTAGGCAAAGTGCTCCTTACGCAACGGATCACCGGCAGCGGCAACGACATCGTTGTCGTCGACCAAATCGAGGGGCTTTCGTTCGCTGGCGGCTCCACTCTCATACGCAGCGTTACTCCCAACTCCCAAATCGAAGTCTATTCCGAACCGATCAAAGATATTAATAAACCCGACGCGACGAAGCGGATTCAGGTGATCGATACCGTCTTCTATTCTCAAGGCCAATTCGCCAGCAGCGGCTCTTTCTTCCCCTTCTCCGTCTTGGACGCCAATAGCAGCAATACGGGCAATTCCGTTCTTTACCTTCGCATTACCGCCCGCAGCGATCGCGGCGCCAATGGCGCCACTCCTAAAGTTTTCGCGGCGCGCATCCTCAACGATATCGCGGCGGAAATCGCCGGCGCTCCGGCCGCCGTCAACAATAATGTGAAAGACAACCCGGAAAAACCCGGCGCTTCCGGCTTGGCCAACATTTCGGGAATCGCCGATCCTTACTCCCTCCTGACCGCCTATGTGGGCAACGCCGCGACCTCCGACGTAATCGCCCAAGCGACGTCGGACGGCTCCGGCAAATTCAAAATAACCATCCCCGGCGTTTTTGGAACTGATGGAATCTATATCTCCCGCAAGGAAGTCTATCTCGCCGTTTTAGACCCCTTCGGCAATGTCAGTTCGACATTGACGCGAGTGGAAACCGATGCGGCCTCCATGATTTTCGGAACGCCGACGGCGGCGGACAATGGCGATGGCACGTTCCTGGTTCAAGGCGAAGCGGAACCATTGGCGAAAGTTATTATTCGCGGTTATTCGAAAAACATTATCGACGGCAAAGAAGTTACCGCCGTCGATACGAAAGTAACCGACGCCGATGCATCCGGCGCTTTTAGCGCCGTGATGGCGGAAGCGCAAGAGTTTACCGTTCAGGCGATCGATCAGGCGGGCAACGTCTCCGATCCCGTTCAAGTCGCCGCCGATGTTGCGACGGCCAATCCTACCGTCGCGACCGTCGTCAGCGATTATCCTTATATTAAAATTACCGGTAAGGCGGAACGCGGCGCATTCATCCTGTTTTACGCTTTCCCCTTGGATAAAGTGCCCAGCAACGCCAACGATTCCGCAACCCAGCCCGCCGATTCCTATCTTCTCCAATATGCGGCGGACGTGAACGCCATCGCGGACGCGAATGGGAATTTTGCCATATCGATTCCCGGCGGCATCAGTAAGATCGTCTATCTCCAAGCCGTCGATCGCGCGGGCAACGCCAGCGGCTTTACCGGACTCGATCTTGGCGATTTGAGCCGGGGGCTTATCGTCTTCGATTCGCTGCAAGTAACGAATCAAGTTGCTGGCATGGACGATATCGTTAAAGGAAAAACGGTGAAAACCGGCGCGTTGGAAACCATTACGGGGATTTACGTGGGCGCCTTCGCGAAATTGACGGATGATCCCGCCAGCGATTTCCCCTTCCTGAGTCCGTTAGCGGATCCTGTAGCCGTGGCGGCGGATGGCCAGTTCGAAATTACCATTCCCGAACGCGACCCTCTCTCCGGTCAATTTGTCGTTGAGTTCTATTTAGTCGCGCTTGACCAGAATCTTGAGGATCTTTCTTTCCGCGATATTGGTTTCGTTTTAATCGGCGCCGATCAAGGCTTCGACCGCGTTGGGCCGGAAATTCTCTTCAATCCCAATATCGCCGATATCGTATTGAATCAAGCGGGCGCAGGCTACCGCGATACATTATCCGTCCGTCGCGTGTTGGCGCCGGGACTGGGTTCGAACACTTTACCCGATGACTCCCTTCCCTTCATCATCGTCATCGCGGACGGCAGCGACGATACGGAAATCGACGTCAATGCTCCGGATATCGATATCGTCGGCTTCCAACCGCTCCTCTCTCTCTTGGGATTGCCTTTCCCTGGAGCGATCAACATCGATTTGGGCGATAACCACTGGAACGCCGGCAGCCGATCGGTATTTGGCCGCACGTATTACTACGTTGCGCTAATGGATCAATATGGAAACCTGAGTCCCAATCCCATCCGCGTCAAATTGGATGTAGCCATCGCCGATCCCAAATCGTCCTTGATTGCCGCAACGGGACAACAAGTCTTTGGCTATCCCGGCTCGGTGGAACCCAACGCCAACGTCTCCATCTTCGAAACGCCCAGCAAATCCAATCTTCTTGGCGCGGTGAAGGCGGATGCCAATGGCACATTTTATATCTCCGTTTCCCTTACTCAAGAATATGTCTACATTGTGGCTAAAGATGCGGCGGGAAACGAAAGCAACGCCCTCAAAACGAAAGTCTCTAAACCTATCGTCGGCGCCCAGTTCGTAATTTTGGACGGTTTTGGCGTCATCCACACGCCTTCTTCCGATTTGACCACCGGCTTGCTTTCCGGCGATTCCGCCCGGGCGCTTTCCGGCGTTAAGAAAGTCGGCAACCGCGCTCAGCTGGAAGAGGGAACCCCGCTTTATATTTTGCAGGATGACGGTTCCATATCGAAATTGGGCGAAAGCGGCCAAGATCCGAAGGATTCCGAAAAGATTTCCATTTCCGGAAAATTCGCGCGCGATCTGGTTGTAACGAGTTACGAACCCTTTGCGGGTTACGTTCTGCTGGGCAACGGCTTGATTATTCCCTTTGGAAATGCTCCCTTCTTTGGCGATATCCTCCAGCTTCAACGAGGATATACTTCGAAAAATCGCCTGCGCTTGAGCGGAACGAAATTGCTTTTCGACGATCTGAACGATAATAAAATTTACGATACGGAAGATAAGAACAGCAATGGCGTGCTCGATGTCGTGATCGGTTCGGGCGGAATCGTTTTAGTCAACGAAGATGTAAACAAAAACGGCAAATTGGACGTCGAACCGCTGATCAATCCCGAAGTTCTTGCTCAAGGTTTCGAAATGGATATCGCTCGTGATCTTGAATTAGTGCGCGATGCTTCCGGCGCCCCCAAAGGCTACGTCATTCTTGACGGCTTCGGGATTATGTGGCCCTTCGGCGACGATATCGGCGCTGAAAACGTCAAGGTCGAATTTACCACAGGCGTGAGCGACAAAGATATTTTCCGTGCTCTCGAGTTGGTAGTAGAAGACGGAAAAATCGTAGATTTCGTGAAAATGAACGGTTATGGCCAACTCTTTGTCCGCCCGGGTGGAGTCGTGGAAGTCGGCAAACCCATTCCACCCGAAAACTTGAAGAACAGCAATATCGTTATGGAAGCGCCCAGCTATTCCTTCGACATCGCCCGCGATCTTCGTTTGAATCCGGAAGACTCGAATGGCGACGGCGCGTATGATTGGAAAGACGGGTTTTATATACTGAACGGATACGGCGGCATCGATGCAATCGGCGGCGCCCCCGCTCTCGAAGATTATCCGTTCCTAGGATTCGATATTGCCCGAGACCTCGAATTCGGTACTAATATCTCGAAATAGCTTAGAAAACTTATAGTAAATTGAGCAAAGGGCAAAGCGACAAACGCTTTGCCCTTCGTCATTATATGGAAATTATCCTAAAAACGGCAATTAGCAATTTGTTTGAGAATATTAATCTTTGTTTTCAATAATGATGAGTAATAACATCCAAATCACCCAAAAGGCGAGCGGAATGTATCTCCTAACTCGCTTAATTTATTTTACTTATCACTCGTCACATGTCACTATTCACTGTTTTATAACGCCGCGAAGATAATGTCCTGCTGCTTGTCCCGCCTTGCGCCCTTCGGCGATAGCTCTGACGACGGTAGTTCCGCCGTTGACCAGGTCTCCCGCCGCGAAAACGCCGGGAATGGAAGTCATCCAAGTTTCCGGATCGACGGCGATCAAGCCTCTTTTCGTCAATTGGATGGGATGAAGCGCTATAGCCGCTTCTAGAGGCAGCGTCTCCCCCATTGCCTCGATGGCCATATCGACGGGGATAGCGTGTTCCGTCCCTTCGATGTCTATGGGACGGCGGCGTCCGGATTCGTCCGGCTTGCCGAGTTGAGTGCGAACGACGCGAATGGCGGATAGCTTTCCAGCATTGTTTTTTTCATAGCCGACGGGTTGAGTAAGAATGACGAAATGAATCCCCGCCGCCAAGGCTTTATGGCGTTCGCCCGGCCAGGCGGGCATCTCGGCGAAACTGCGGCGGTAAATAAGATAAACGTCTTCCGCTCCTCGTTCTTTGGCGAGGACGGCGGCGTCGACGGCGGTATTGCCGCCGCCGATGACGGCGATTTTGCCGCCAACTTTGTGCATGGGATTGCCTTTCATCTGTTCGATGAAAGCCAGGGCGTCCATAACCCCTTCCGGCTTTTCCCCCGCCAGCCCGCTGGCGTTTCCGAGGCCGAATGCGAGAACGACGGCGCCGAAGCCTTCCTTGAGAATATCGGCCAATGCATAATCCGGGCCAAGAGCCGTTTCAAAGCGCCACTCCAGCCGATCCGAGCTGACAGGTTCGAAAATGGAAAGAATTTCGCCCTTCGCGTCATCGTCCGAGAGGCGTTGGCTGGGGATGGCGCTGATCGTTTTTCCGCCGGGACGGGCGGCGCGGTCGAAGACGACCACTTCATGTCCCTGTTCCAATAGTTCCGCCGCGCAGGACAATCCAGCAGGACCGGCGCCGATAATGGCGGCGCGCTTGCCGGTTCCCGGGATGGGAATATCCAACGCCGTCCAGTTCATTTCGCGGGCGCGTTCCGCCGCCCATCGTTGAATGCGGGCGATGGGCGCGGCTTGGCCGCCGACATACTGTTCGAGGCAATGGCCTTGGCATTGCACTTCCACCGGGCAGACGTAGCCGCAGATTTCCGGGAGCAGATTGGCGCGCCGGAGAATGCGGTAGGCTTCCCGGTCCTCGCCCTTGGCGACCTCGGCCAGAAAAGCGGGAATGTCGATTCCGGCGGGGCAATGGGCGGCGCATGTGGGTTCGACGCATTGCCGACAGTGGGCGGCGGCCTCCCGGATGACGAGAGGGTCCTTCCAACGTCCCTCCTTGAAGATCGGTTCGTAGATTTCATGGTCGCGGGGGACGCAGCCAGCGCGTCCGCCGTCGCGCATGATCTGGCTGCAAGAAGAGCAGGCGATGCAAACCTTAAGCGGCTCCATTTTTCCATGACGCAGGATGTCTTTGGCGAATTCGGGATAAGCGAAGCCCCCGCGTCCCAGCCCCGCAATGGTCATCCAGCCGTTGCGAATGGCGGCGGCGGCGAAATAGGGGAAAAATTGGCGCAGCCAGGAAAAACCCGTCCCGACGATCGTCAAATCTGGATACGCCTGTTGCGTAGCGCGAACGAGATGCAACAGCCGCGCGACTCCGGCCAGTGGATGCTCCGGCGAGGGCTTGCCGCCCGCGATGGGATCGTCGTAAGGGCGCCCGTAGTGGGGGTTGTAATAGGGATTGGCGATCGTGATATTAAGCCCGCGATATCCCAAATCCCGCAATTGTCCGATCAAACGCAGCGGCTCCGTCAAATCGGGGCGGCGGTAATCCTCGCGGTCGACGCCCCAGCCGTAAGGGTAGGAGATGGCGTCGTAGACGTTCAGGCGCGAAGTTGCTTCGATGCCGGGAACGGCTCTTTGTACTTTCGCCGCCGTCTCCAGCAATAGGCGGACTCGATTTTCATAAGAACCGCCGTAACGGCTGTCCTCCCGCGTAAAAGAAGCCAGCAATTCGCTGATGAGATAACGGTGGCAACTTTTAATATCCACGCCGTCGAATCCCGCTTCTAACGCCAATTGCGCCGCTTTGACGTAAACGCCCTGCAACCTGTCGAGTTCTTCATCCGCAATCAGCGGATAATCCGGCGGGAGATTGTGCCGGGGATCGAGGATTTCGCTGTGATGGGCGATGATGGGCGCCGGTTTTTTGACGGGACGGCTGTAGCGTCCCGAATGCGTGAGTTGGAGAATCAGACAAGGATCGTGATCCATCGAACGCCCGGCGGCTTCGCGGGTCATTTCCACCATGCGCTTAAAATCGGGAAGCGTCTCTTCATGCAGCCATAACTGGCGCGGATTGGCGCGGCTCTCCTTGGTAATGGCGCAGGCTTCGAACCAGATCAACCCCGCTCCCCCTTCGCCGAAGCGGCGGTATCGGCGCAGCGTCAAATCGGAGGGCGCGCCGTTGGCAAGGCCGTCGCACCCTTCCATCGGGTGATTCGCCAGCCGGTTGGGAACTGCTTTTTTTCCATAACAAACCGGTTTGGCTAGTATGGAAAAATCTTCGCTGGCCGGAAGATCGAGCCGCAATTCCTCGATTGTCTTTTGCAGATCCGCCAAAGTTCGAAAATGAAATCGGAATGAATCGGGCATGATCTTATACCAATTCCTTATTGGCGAATAATTCCCTCGCCCTTTGAAAGAGGATGAGGGTGAAGTTGTTTAAGTCGAACCATTATAAATAGGCAGGGTAGGTCGAGCAAAGCGAGCCCCACCCAATCTTAGCGTTATTTACTCATATTACGCGCGAGAAGAACTTGGAGAAGTCTATTATGATCGTCGCATCGAATCGCGAAAACGCGAAAAAAACTCGCGAAAAAAATCAGAAAAACTATTTACGCAAAGGATCGCGCCATGAAGCGCTTTTTATCCGTGAAATCCAAAAAAAATCCGCGCTATTCCGTGATTCGAAAATTTCGTGGAATTCGAGCCTTTTCGCGGCTGCGTGATTCAATAACGCAAAAAAATGAAATCCTATTATCCCTTTTCGCAAACCAGTACGCAGGCGTCGTCCATGATTTGCGTAAATTGAACGGCGGAACGCCTTCCGTTGGCGAGCATGGAAAATAGATACGTTTTGCCGCTCTTGGCCTGAATGCAGCCGGAAAGCGCTCGCACGCCGTTGATGGTTCCCGTTTTCCCCCAAACGCGGCCGTCCGCAGCGGAATTGGCCATGCGGCGCTTCAACGTCCCGTCCTCTCCCGCCACGGATAGCGCTTCGCGGAAAATTTTCCCGTAAGGGGACGCTTCCATGCAGCGCATAACGCGCACGATGCTTTCGGCGCTGATGCGGTTTTCTCGCGATAAGCCGCAGCCGTCCGCGATGAATTGGCCGTCCAGATCGCATCCGTTCTTGAAGAAAACGTCTTTCAAAGCCAGCGCCCCCATTTTCACGCTGCCTTCCCCGTAATCATGGCTGCCCAACGTTTTTAGAAAATGTTCGGCGTATAGATTTTGGCTGTTTTTCAAACAAACGCTGATAAGGTCGATCAGAGGCGGGGATTTTATAACGTCGATTAAATTCCATTGCGAACGGTTGGGGAGAGATTTTACGGCATCGCCGTCCTGGGCATCCCCTTTGACTTGGATGCCCTCATTTTGCAGCGTTTCCTTGAAGACCGTTGCGAAGAAAAGCGTTGGATTGGGAATCGAAGCCGGATGCGTGTTGACGCTTTTGGCGCGGATCGAACCATTGAGGCGAAAAACGGTTGAGTCGGACTCGTGAACGATGCTGATTCCCGATGCCTGCTTTTGGGATGAGACCGTCTGAGCGTTGTTTTCAAAGGTAATATAATTCGTATCTGGACTCAATGAGACGGAGGGTTTGGCTTTTGCGGTTTTCGCGCCCGTCACCGTGAAATCGATGCAAGCGTCATTGAACGACAAGCCGCTGATTTCCGCCGCATACCAGTGGGAAAAATAACTGGGGTCCCAGTTCAACCCGTGCGCCTCATCGTCGAAAACGTCGTCCACACCGATAATATTCCCCGAGACCGTCTTGATATCGATGATTTTCAGCGCCGCCGCCCACTGCCGCAGCGGGAAAGTGACGTCGCCATCGTGAAATCGGCCCCCAATGCTGGGATCGCCCGAACCCTCCACGATGAGATCGCCGTTCAGGGTGGAGCCGCTTGCCTTTCCATAACTGTAAAGTCCGGTTTCGTATACGAAATCCGGACCCAAACGCAGCAGAATGGCGGCGCAGACGGCGATTTTCATATTGGACGCCGGAATCAAACGGTTTCTGGGCGAGAGGGAATAAATGGACTTGCCGTTGTCGAGCGACTCGAAGAGAACGCTCCATTCCGATTGCGGCGGGGTCTGTTTCGTGAATAATTCGTTTAACTCCGACGTCAAAGACGAATACGACGGAGATGCGAAAAAGCATACATAAAGAATGGCCGTTCCCCAAAAGTTCGCTGAGGAACGGGTAAAATTCGCGTGTTTCATTTTTCCCTTAACCCTAGATCAATAAAATAATCCGTATCGTTACGAAACGGTTTACAACTTCCATCGCTCCTATGGCTTGATAACGACTTTCTACGATTTTTCCGCCTTTCCATTTCTCCCATATGAAACGCCAGAGTAGAAGAGGCTTCCAGCCTCTTAAGAGAAGAAAGAGCCAGGATGGCTCTTCAACTCAATGAAATTCGTAGGGTAGGCTCAATGCGAAGCATAGCCCGCCAAGAGAAATATACGGCCTCTCTCTATTTTTTTCTAGGTTGTTTTAGAGCCAATTCGCCCGCCAATTCCGAAACAACCCATTCCTCGGCAATCTTGCCTTCTTGAAAACGGCTGACTACCATGTCTTGCCATTTTACTTTCTTTCCGCTTGGAGGAATACCCCTCATGTTCTCTTTATGCGTGCCGCTTAATGTACGCAGCCAAGTTACGGTATTACTTGTTTTGACTAGGAACTCAACGCTTATAATTTTAATATCTGGAATGGCGGAACGAATTTGTTTCGTGAACTTTTTTATAAATGCATGTCCCTTATAATCCTTATCGCCCGCATGGGCGATGTAATCGGTCGAGAAGATAGTTTTAACTACATCTAAATTCCCCCGCTCAATAAGTTGGTCAATTCCAGATTTAATTTGTTCTTCTTTGTTCATAGTATTATCCATAAAAATTATAGATTATAAAATTGTTACGGAGATGATTTTATGCGAATCTTTCTTGACTTTCAAGACAATCTGGCATAAAATGCTCAAACCGTTAAATGAATTGTGATATTTTTTTAGGTAATAATGCCGATTATAGACAAGAAATATTTACAAAAGAAAGAGAGAGAAATATGGAAAAATCAAATCAAAAAGGCAAATTATTAATCTTTTTAATTATTGTTTCATCGATTATTTTCTTAATACTCCATAATAATGAGTTATATTTTCAAGAATACGGTAATAGAATCTTACTAAATCTTTTCAGGGTGTCAATTTTCGCTCCGCTTCTATATTTTCTTTACAAAAAACATAATTGGGCTAGGTATACCCTTGCCATTATAAGTTCAATACTCTTAATAGTTGGGATGATTGGAATTCCTCTAGTTGCAAAAGATTGGATAAAACAATCAGATTTAATATATTTGGGAAGCATGATGGCGTGTATGTTGTTTAATGCCATTGTATTATTTTTTTCAAAGGATGTAATTTCTTATGTAAAATCAAGATAACAAATTAAAGTTTATAACATTTATATAAATTATTCCATTGGGTAAAGCCCCGCAGAATAGGCTCAAAGCGAAGTGCAGCCCGCCCTGATCGTTGTCCCTTGCCTTGTCAATTCATAACCCTTCAAGTCTTGGAAACAAACAGAGGCGTTTGCGCGATCAATTCGCGGGCGATGCGGCGAGCCTCGGCGTCCACGGCGTAAATATCCTCCAACGTATAATCCTGAATAACGCGATGCCGCTTCATGCACGCTTCCAACAAACGCGGAATGGAGCCGAAGGAGATGCGCCGCTTGAGATAAGCGTCCACAATCTCCTCGTTGGCGACGGATAAGCAAGCAGGCAGGGTTCCCCCAGTCCGCGCCGCCTCGTAGGCCAGCCCCAGACAGGGGAAACTCTCGATATCCGGCTTGAAAAAGGTAAATTGCGGTGTTTGCAATAAATCCAACTTGCGCCCCGTACGCTCGATTCGCTCCGGATAGGATAAGGCGTATTGAATGGGAGTGCGCATATCCGCGTCG
The DNA here is from genome assembly GCA_040755155.1 of Candidatus Omnitrophota bacterium. Classification (NCBI taxonomy): domain Bacteria; kingdom Pseudomonadati; phylum Candidatus Omnitrophota; species Candidatus Omnitrophota bacterium. The sequence continues at coordinate 44,356 of JBFMBP010000144.1, forward strand.
CCCAGCTGAGCCATGACGGAGCCGTCGATAAATTCCACCATGGAATGGATGATGGACTGAGGATGCACGATCACGTCGATGCGATCCAAAGGCATGTCGAAAAGATGATGCGCTTCGATTACTTCCAAACCTTTATTGAAAAGGGTGGCGGAATCGATCGTGATCTTGGCGCCCATATTCCAGGTAGGATGGTTTAAGGCTTTCTCGATGGAAACATTCTCGAAATCTTCCGGTTTTTTGCCTCGAAACGGCCCGCCGGAAGCCGTAAGAATAATCCGATAAATTTCTTCATAGCGTCCGCATTGCAGGCATTGTTGAATCGCGCTGTGCTCGCTGTCGATGGGCAAAATGGCGCGGTCGTACGCCCGCGCCTCCCGCATCAGCAAATCGCCCGCCATCGCCAGCACTTCCTTGTTGGCCAGCGCGATATGCTTGCCGCTGCGAATGGCTTCGAACGTAGGTTTGAAACCCGCAGCGCCCACGGTGGCGATGACGGCCGTCTCCGCCTCGCATTGTTGCGCCAAACGGCAAAGACAATCAGGACCGCTGATAAATTCAACCCCCGCAGGAAGTTCCCTGCTCTTGAACGACGCAGCCGCCGCTTCATCCGCTAAACCCGCATATCGGGGACGGAATTCCCTGATTTGTTCGAATAGAAGATCGATATTTTTATTCGCGCCCAAAGCGGCGATTTCAAAACGGCTGGGATGCCGCCTTACGACATCCAAACACTGGCAGCCGATAGACCCGGTGGAACCAATCAGAATTAATCTTTTCATACCCTTATTGTCCGCTGCCAGCATTTTCTCGAACTGAACATTCAACCTGGAGATTAAAAACAAAATATAGGATTCAAATGATAAAACAATCCCATATATTGAGTCCAATCCCCAAAATAAAATGCTTGCGAGTTCGTTATGAAATTCCCGGCTTCACTCTTTCTTATTCTTTCATGCGTATTTTTTATGGTCGTTTTAGGGCGCAACCTTTGCGATTTCAAAGGTATGCGCGATTTCGAAAAAATTGCGCCTATCTCACTGAAATCTTGACAGTTATATCCGCTTCGAGTACAATAATATATATATTCAATCAATAGTAAGCCTAAGCGAATAGGAAAATGTAAAATTTCGTTCTCTTCCGCCTTCCTGGATCATCGGCGAAATCGTTATGCCGTCTAGGACAATCTCCTTCATGAGAACGATTTTTTAAATCCGCTCGCAATTCGCCTATTATGATGAACAAAACTTGTTTGAACCAGCCAATGGTTTCGTTTTAATACCATGTTAGGGATCGAGGGAAACTTCCTATGGTTAATGCCGTAAATCAATCGACCTATGATGAAAGTAATATTGTCGTTTTGGAAGGGTTGGATGCGGTAAGAAAACGCCCCGCCATGTATATCGGCAGCACGGGCGCGTCGGGACTCCACCACCTGGTTTACGAAGTAGTGGACAACTCCATCGACGAAGCCTCCGTCGGATTCGGCCAACAAATCGACGTTATCATTCACTCCGACAACAGCGTCACCGTAAAAGACGAAGGCCGCGGCATTCCCGTCGGCCAGCATAACGTTCAGAAAAACAAAACCGCCCTGGAAGTCGTCATGACTGTGCTTCACGCCGGCGGAAAATTCGACCATAAATCCTATAAAACCTCCGGCGGCCTTCACGGCGTTGGCGTCTCGGTCGTCAACGCCCTTTCCGAATGGCTGGAAGTGGAAGTCAAACGCCAAGGCAAAGTCCATTACCAAAAATACCAGCGCGGAATTCCCGCAGGGCCAGTGGAGATCATCGGCGAGACCAAAAAAACGGGTACGAAAATTCTTTTTAAGCCCGATCCCAAAGTATTCGAAACCACGGTTTTTTCCTTCGACGTTCTCGCCGGACGCTTGCGGGAACTGGCTTTCCTCAACGGCGGCATCACGATTACGATGACCGACGAAAGAGAAGAAGCAAAGCAAGTCGCTTTCCATTTCAAAGGCGGCATCGTCGAATTCGTCAAATATTTGAACACGAATAAAACCGTCGTCAACAACCGCCCCATCTATTTCCAAAAAGAACGAGAAATCGCCGTAGAGGGCAAAGAAAACGAACTGGTCTCCGTCGAAATCGCCATGCAATACAACGACGGCTACCAGGAAAACGTCTTTTCCTTCGCCAATAACATCAACACCCGCGAAGGCGGAACCCATCTCGCCGGTTTCCGCTCGGCGCTGACGCGCACCACCAACGATTATATCAAGCGCAACGATCTGCTCAAAAAAAGCGACATCGTCATCTCCGGCGAAGATTTGCGCGAAGGATTGGCCTGCGTTATTTCCGTCAAAATCTCAAACCCGCAATTCGAAGGCCAGACCAAGACCAAACTGGGCAACAGCGAAGTCAAGGGTTTGGTCGAATCGATCGTCAACGACGGCCTCTCGGAATTCTTCGAGGAAAATCCCACCGAGGCTAAAAAAATCGTCCAAAAAGTCATCGGCGCGGCCCAGGCGCGCGAAGCCGCCCGCAAAGCGCGTAATCTCGCCCGCCGCAAAAGCGTCATGGACGGCAGCGGCCTGCCGGGCAAACTGGCGGACTGCTCCGAACGCGAGCCGGAACATTGCGAGTTGTTCCTGGTGGAGGGCGATTCCGCCGGCGGCTCCGCAAAACAAGGGCGCGACCGCCGCTTCCAGGCCATCCTGCCCCTCAAAGGCAAAATCATCAATGTCGAAAAAGCCCGGCTGGACAAAGTGCTCTCCAACGAGGAAATCCAAACCATCATCACCGCCATCGGCACCAGCGTGGGCGAAGAAGACTTCGACCTCTCCAAAAGCCGCTACCACCGCCTCATCATCATGACTGATGCCGACGTCGACGGCGCCCACATCCGCACCCTGTTGCTGACCTTCTTCTTCCGCCAGATGCCGGATCTGATCAACGCCGGATATATCTACATCGCCCAACCCCCCCTGTTTCGCATCAAGCGCGGCAAGAAAGAACAATATCTGGAATCCGAACGCGATCTCGACGCCTATCTCTTGCAATTGGGCGTCGAAAACGTGGAATGCGTTCCCCTCAACGGCGATAAAGAGGCCAAACCCCTCACCAACAACCAATTGAACGAACTGCTCGAATCCCTTATGCAACTTATGGAATTCGACCATAAACTCTACCGCCGCGGCCTTTCCCTGCGCGAGTTGCTCCACGAACGCAAAGAGAGCGGACGCACTCTGCCCCTCTATAAAATCGTCAGCGAAGCCGGCCCGGAATACGCCTATACCGAAAAAGAATACACCCAAATCATCGACGCCATCCAAGAAGCGAACGAAGTAAAACTATGGGATAAGGAAGAGAATGCAGAGAAAAACGGCGGCGAAAAAGAACATCAATTGCATTATCAAGTCATCGAATTCTTCGAATCCCAGGAATTGGAGCCGCTCGTCAAAAAAATCGAAAAAATGGAATTCGATCTTCTGAACCATTGGCCCAAGCAGGACGATCCCCATTCGAATCTAAACGGCAAAAACGGCAACGGCAAGCAACTTCCCCCGCCTATCTTTCAAGTTCGGGACAAGACGGGCAGCCGCCAGGCCCATTATCTTCCCCAATTGCTCGAATTTATCAAAACCGCCGGACGCAAAGGCGTCGATATTCAACGCTACAAAGGATTGGGCGAAATGAATCCCGATCAACTTTGGGAAACCACCATGAATCCGGAATCGAGAACCATCCTCCAGGTCAGCATGGACGACGCCGTGGAAGCGGAAGCCATCTTCACCGTCCTTATGGGCGATTCCGTAGAGCCTCGGAGGGAATTCATCCAACGCCACGCTCCCGAAGTCCGATTTTTGGATGTGTGACGAACTCATGAAAGATCAAGCCTCTGAACCCTATCAACCTCATCTATTGGAAGCTCTCCGCGATCCCTGCGAGGCGGCGGAATATCTCAACGCCGTTCTCGAAGAAGGCGATGTGAATTTATTGTTGCTCGCCTTGAAAAATGTTGCCGAGGCCAACGGCGGACTAGATCAACTGCCGCGAAAAATCCATTTCACCGCCGCCTAAGAAGGCGACAAGGAGACTTGGAGATAATGACAAGGTTGTTTCTACCCGTGAAACATCCCAAATTTTTCATCATTCATCATTCATCATTCATCATTCATCTTTCCATCTATCTCATACTCCTGACAGCATCGCTTTGGCTAGTCGCATGCCGTCCCGTCTTCGGCGAAAGCGTCCGCGCTCTCTTGGAAAACTATCATTCCCGCCAACTCCAATGCCTCCAGGATATCGCCGCCGCCGCCAGCCCCTCTCCCGAACAAAGCGTCGCCCAAATCTTGCTGAATCGGGATATCGAAAAGGCGAATCGAACGCTTCTCGCCTTTCGCGGCGATGAAGCCAGCCTGCGGGAATGCACTCTTCTGCTGCGATTGCTGAGAACCTGCCAGGACGATGCCAACCGGCTGTTTCCCGAAACCAAACAGCATATCGAGAAGGAGATCGCGTCTTATTTTTCCCGTTACCAAAAAATGTTGTTCGCGCAGGATAATTCTCCCCAATTGACGGAGAGCCGCGAGATTCTCAAGACGGCGGCGCTCTTTTTATGGGCGAAGCACGTTTCCAGCGCCACGCCTGATTACCGCTGGCCCGACGGACAGTCTAACGATAGCCATTTGCAACAATCTCAGGACGACGCTCATCAATGGCTGGACCGGCGCGGGCGCTACGGCTTCGAAGAACGTTCTTCCGCCTATTACGTTTTCGATCTGGGCGCCTTGCTCTGCCTGCGCGATTTTTGCGATGACGAGGTTCTGCGCCTCAAGTCGGACGGCGTCATCGATATGCTGCTGACGGATATCGCCCAGGAATCGCTGGACGGCTTCTGGGGCGGCGCCCGCTGCCGTTCCTTCGAAGCGGTCGCCCCTCTTCCCGGCAATCGGCTGCATTATATCTTCTTCGGCCATCCTCCCGCCGAACTTCAAGACGCCATCGCTCCCATAACGCTCCACGCCGCTTCCACGAACTACATCCCCCCCCTCGCCGTCGTCCGCTTGGGAAACGACTGGAAATTCCGGGGAACCTACAATGTGAAAACTCGATACTGCCTGGATAGAAACCGCCCCGAAACTTCCGGCAACGGCAGAAAATACTCCCATGTTGCGCCCCAATACATCCTGGGTTCGTTTCAATTGCGCGACGAACGGATACCCTCGCAAACCCGTCCTTGGGACTTGCTGATCCTCGACGATAACAATCAAGGCCATCATATGTTCTCCTTTGCCGGAGACCAACTATACAGCGGCGGCGCTCCTCCCTATCAGGACGAGTTTTATTTTTGGAACGCCACCTGTTTCCAATATAAAAACATCCTCTTCTGCCAATTCCACCGCCATGACCGCAAACGCGCTTTCGCCGATTCCGCCGCAATGAAGATCGACGAACGATACGCCCAGTTGCCGACGCGGATTTGGATCCCCGACGCTTTCGCCCCGCTTTCCCAGGAAAACGACTGGTGGTTCGCCGAGGTGGGGGAAGTATATCTGGCCTTTCGTCCCTTGGCGGGAAAAAGTTATTGGTGGCGTTCCGCCCATATCGGAGCGGAAGAAAAATACAATGCGGCCATTCTGAGTTTTCAAGACTTGTATACGGCTTTCTTATTGGAAGTGGAACTGAAAGCCAACTTCTCCTCCTTCGCCCAATTCAAGAAAGAAGTGAGCGATTCTCCTTTGGAAATAGAAAAAGAGTGGGCTTCCTTCGTCTCGCGGCGAGGCGACGTTTTTCTCTTCTCTATGCAAGGAAGAGAATTTATGATCAATGGCGCGAAATCCGATCCCTGGAAGGATTCCTCTTATGATTTATATTCCAGCCCCTTTACTCGTTCCGTGTATGGAAGCGGAATCTTCAAAGTTCAATGGGATCCCTTCTCCCTGGAATTGGACTTCAGCGACCCGAAATCGCCGAAGCGCATCCTTTCTCAAGAATAATTTTCACCGAGACTCTTCGTATTCGGCGCTATCCGGTTTTATACTTAATAGGGACAGTGAGACGGTGAGACATGGTGACTTGGCGACTTGGTGATTCGGGTAAGGTTGTTTCTGTCTATTAAATATCCCTTATTTTTCATCATTCATCATTTGCATTTGCAGCCCCGCTATTCAGGTTGTCAATAAATACAATTCGAGAGTAAAAGTAAAAAAATGACCAGCAAAAAAAACGTCTCCTTTCTGCGCGCCGGCGCGGCGCAAATCAATCCCACGGTCGGCGATCTTCCCGGCAATACGCGCAAGATTCGCGAGTGGATTCATAAAGCCAAAGATAAAGGCGTTCAATTTTTAGCCTTTCCCGAACTAGCGATCTGCGGCTATCCTCCCAAAGACCTGCTGCTAAAAACCCAGTTCATCGCCGATCAACAGCGCCGCCTCGACGAAATCGTCCCCGAAACCAAGGGAATGCTTGTCGTCGCCGGCCTGGTCGTCCGCGACGGCGACAGCTACAACGCCGCCGCCGTCATGCACGACGGCCAGCTCGTAGGCGTCGCCCGCAAAGTGGGATTGCCGAATTACCGCGTCTTCGACGAGAAGCGCTATTTCCGGCGCGGCGAGTTTCTTTCCATTTTCCAGACCGACATCGCCAGCTTCGGCGTTTTGATTTGCGAGGATTTATGGCATCCCCAAACCGCGGCCAACATGGCGGCTACGGGCGTTGATCTTATCCTCTGCCTCTCCGCCTCCCCCTTCAGCGCCGGACGCTGTCTGGAGCGGAAGACCATGATCGAATGCCGCTGCCAGGATCACGCCGTGGGGCTGGTCTTTTGCAACCAGGTGGGAGGGCAGGACGAACTCCTGTTCGACGGGCGCAGCCTCATCGTCTCTCCCCAAGGGAAGATCATCGCCGAAGGGGCGGCTTTTGCGGAAGACCTCATTGTAGGCGACATCCGTTTCGAGGAGATTCACCGCGGTCGGCTGGCCGTTCCCATCCAACGCGATTCCCTTCCCGCGGAACAGCCAGGGGCGGAACCGGTGCGCCTTTTCGTTTCCAACGGCAACACGGCTTCCACTGTTCCCAACGCGGGCGCCCTCGATCTGCGCCGCAATCCCTTTTTGCCCAAACCGGTTTCGCTCGCCTACGATCCCATCGCAGACGTTTACCAAGCGCTGGTTATGGGCGTGCGGGATTACGTCCATAAAAACGGCTTCCAAAAAGCCGTCATCGGTTTGAGCGGCGGGATCGATTCCGCCTTGACGGCGGCCATCGCCGCCGACGCCCTCGAACCGGAAAACGTAACCGGCATTTCCATGCCTAGCCGCTATTCCTCCGATCACAGCCAAAGCGACGCCGCCCAATTGGCGCAAAACCTGGGCATCGAATTCAAGCAATTCGCCATCGAAGACATTTTCGCCCAATATCTGCAACTTTTTCATGAAGAATTTCATAGCCGCGATCCGGATATTACCGAGGAAAATCTGCAATCCCGCATCCGGGGCAATATCCTGATGGCCATTTCCAACAAATTCGGGCATATCGTGCTGGCGACCGGCAACAAGTCGGAAATGGCGGTGGGCTATGCGACGCTTTACGGCGACATGTGCGGCGGCCTGGCCGTCATCGCCGATGCGCCGAAAACGATGGTGTACGAATTGGCGCGCTTCCGCAACCGCGCAGCGGGACGCGATTTAATCCCGGAAAACTCCATCCTCAAGCCCCCGTCGGCGGAATTGCGCAACGGACAGCTCGATACGGACAGCCTTCCCGAGTACGATATATTGGACGGCATTCTGCACGCCTACATTGAACAGGATTGCAGCCTGGCCGAAATCGTGGAACTGGGCTACGACCCGGAAACGGCGAGACGCATTATCAATATGGTCGACCGCGCCGAATACAAGCGCCGGCAAGCGGCCATCGTCTTGCGCGTTACCTCCAAAGCCTTCGGCAGCGACCGGCGTTTGCCCGTAACCAACAAATACAAATCTTGAAATGGTGTTGCAATGAAAAAGATCTTTTGTTTATTTTCCATGTCGATTTTGACGCGCCAGGCATTCGCCCAAACCGAAGGCGAATCTTTCTTTGACAAATATTTGCCTATTGCCAAACTTTTCGATTCCCCAGTTTTTTTCGGAATCGTCATCGGCAGCGCCATTCTGTTTTTGCTAGCCGCTTATATCTTCATTAATTATGCGAAAGCGCTGGAAAAGAGAAGCAGCGAGTGGGCGAAGAGCAAAAAACTCGATGAGATCGTTGCGGCTCTTGAAAGCCCTATACCCCAGGAAGCCAAAATGGCCTTCGTCCATCTCCGCAAGCGTTCCGGCGAGCAAGAAATCCAGTCGCTCATCGAAAGGCTGCAAGAACAGCGGCGCACCGGGAAAATCAATCCTTCCTTCATTTATCTTTTAGAAGATCTGCACGCCGTTTCCGCCGTACCGCTGCTGGAACAAATCGCAAAAGGCAAATCCCAAGCCGCCTCCCTAGCCGGACACGCCTTGGACTGCATCATGACCGAAGAAGAAGCCCGCAGCGAAACCAAAGCCTAAAATTCCATCGTTATCATAAGTGCAACTATTTAGCCTTATGAAGAGAAGAAATACGAATTCATTATTTCGCCCTTTCAGGGCTTAAGGTTTTTGTTGATCCTGTTCCCAGGCCGTTGGCCTGGGCTATCTTATTTCGCCCTTTCAGGGCTTAAAAACAAGGATTTCTCTTCAATCGGGTAAACTGTTACAATTCTTTTTCCGATCATATCAGTTTCGACGTTCGACTCTCGGAGACGATTCCCGATGCATTAACTCTTTTATTTTCTCTTCTTCCAATTATTTGCGATGAAAACATAAAACCTAATATCTGGACGCAACGTCCCGGCTCTCTTCAAGGTTCTTATCCTTATCAAGTTTTCTGGCTGTATTTTGAGGCTTATTCTTTTATGGAAGATAAGGTTGAGTTTGAATGCCTCACCGATCCGGCTACGATTTTTGGGGATTATTCATTCGTCAACATTGACTTAACCGCTAAAGGTTTCCCTGACGTCGTTGATTCCGTTTCGTTTATTTTTCTCAACGGCGTTTCTTATTATCCTCCAAGAAAATTCATAAAAATGGATATTAATTATTTTCGCTATGACGGTTTTGAACATATTTTTAGGGAAGTTAATGATGTTGTGTTTTTAGTAGAACTAACAAATGGGGAAATATACAAAATATCCGTTCCCGACATGCCTCCAAAATTTACATTGACGCCGCAGGTTGGCATTATCGACTGGCAGGAATACGATTGAAGAAAAAGGTATACAGACAAATCCTCAAAAGGCAGGCGGCAAGGGCAAGGTAGTTTCTGCCCTTGAGACCGTAGGATGGGTCGTGTTTTTTGACCCATCATTTTTTCATCACTCATCACTCTTCATTCAATGAATCCGGCATAGCGGCCCAGCCAATAGGGCAAGAGCCAAAAGACGCCGCAACTTTCGAAATGCCCTTCAGTATCTTGAATATCTCCCGCTGTTGCGCTCCACGGATTCTTATCCCACCGCATGACTCCCCGTTCGCTGGCGGGCAGCATACGGTCGATTTGCAGCGATTCCACCATAGGAAAGCGGACAAGCCGAACATCCTCGCGCTGCGAATTGTCCACCGTCCATTGGATTAAATCCAACGATTGATCGCGCAGAAAATCCACGCTTTCGGTTGGATGGCAATCCTCGCCTCCAACTAAACCATAGATGAAATTGTAAAAAGGATCGTTTTCATTCTCGATGGTTTTGTAAGCCCAAGTCAATCCTTCCAAAAACGCTGTGCGCAATTGAGGATCGTCTTCGTTCAGCATCAATCCCGGCGCGGCCAAAGCGAGCAGTTCGTCGTCGATATGGGTGCGGTCCGATCTCCCGTAACTTTTAGGGCGGCGGCAATTGTCCAGATAGCCATGTTTTTCGATTAATTTTTTAAACTCGTTTTGATATTTCTCGTCGCCGGTGATGAAATAGGCAGTTTTTAAATAGGACAAAATTTCAAACGAATTGATCGGCCTTTCCACCCGCCAATCGGGATCGTGATTCAATTTTTCCGGCGACCATACGCCCCACCGCGTCGGCTGGCCGTCGATGTCGCGCAGAACGTAGCCGCCGCGAATGATTCCATCCATAATTTTGCGCACATGATCGCGAACGCGGGATTTATGCGCATCGTCGGCGGCCAGTTTGTAATAAAAATAATATCCGAAAAAATGTCCCGTAATTTCATCCGAACTGGTATCGCCTTTCCAAAGCCATTTGCCGTCCGCCGAGAGGCGCCAACGCTTCTCCATCGGTTTATAGCGCGGATCGCGAAGGCGTCGCTCCGCCGCTTCTTGGGGAGAAATCGCTTCGTTGGAGTCGGCCATGCGCTTCCAATCGCTGGGAACGATGGTGCGGGCGACGAAACTGCCGGTTTGCGTGATAGTTTGCAGCCGCTCCAGCGCATCGTAGGCGCGATCCGCTCGATCTTTGGCTTCGGGATTCTTCGTTACGGCGAAACGCAGGCTTTCCATGGCCATATACATGCTAGTGTATTGGCCGTCGTTGTCGTCGTCGTAAGGTTCGAAAACCGAACGATCGGCGGGATTGGGGAAGTAACATTTCTCCACGAATCCGGGCGGCCGGATATGGCGCTTTCCCAGAATTTGGCGAAAATAAGCCTCCTTTTCCGCCAATGTCATTGTTTTTCGCTTGATGGCGCTGACGCCTTTGGCCGTAGCAATCCAAGCCGCGCCATCCGGAGCGATGGCCAAGGCGCGCACATCGTCGCTGAGCAGCCAACGGCGGCTATGGCGCTGCGACCATCGCAGGCCGTCATACCGCGCAACGCCGCCGCCGGTTCCGATCCATAAGGTTCCGTCGGCGTCGAAGGCCAAAGCGCGGACATCATGATAGGGCAAACCGTCGCGTCCGGAAATCGATCGAATGCGCTTGCCGTCTTGATAAACGTCAATGCCGCCCAATTCGCCGATCCATAATTTCCCATCCGGCGCAAAGGCTAAAGCGTTCGTCTCGCTATAGGTCAACTCTTCATCTTTGAAATAATAATCCAGTTCTTTTTCGTCCCAGCGATAAAGTCCTACTCCCGTTGCGATCCACAATGCTCCTTCACCGTCGAGCGCGGCGTCTCTGGCGTTCAACGACCAGCCGCTTGCGATGTTTTGCCATTGGCCGTTATTCCAACGCCATGAACCGTCCGGGCCGATGGCGATCATATCATCGGGAAGCAGGCCGATAACGCCGATAGGATTTTGAATTCCCTTAGTTTTATCAATCCCCTTATCGGAGATTCGATATACGCCGTTCCAAGCGCCCACCCAAAGAACGCCCTGGCGATCCATCTGCAATTCGTATACGGGTCCCGGTTCGACTTCGGGAACGATAGACCACGCTCCGCCGCGCAAAGCGAAAAGACCGGCTTGGGTTCCAGCCCATACGGTTCCATCTCCATCTATGGCGATAGCGCGAACGTCATTGGCGGAGTCTCCGCCGGGAATTGGATAGGCTTCATGATATTCCTGAACGAAGGGATCGTCTTTTATTCCTGCGGAGGCTTCTAAACCCCATAAACAAATAAGGAAGGCGAAGAAAAATCGAAATACGTAAATGGACTTCTTCATAAAAATCTCCCAAATCGATCGGATTTCAAACTCCTACTACGCAGCTCGTACTCTCAGGCTGTTGTAAATATCATTTAAAAAAGGCGTTGAGTCTTTCATGTTCATAGCTTTCGAAACGCGAAATGAGTCGAATGCCGCGAAATTAATTCTCCCAGCCTTGAAAGGCTGGGCTATTGCCAAATGCCCCTTTAAAGGGGCAAACGATAATAGCCCACCGTTTCAACGGCGGGTATGTGGAGGTTTTCTTTTCGCGTCTTCGTTACATAAGCGTAATTTTGGAACGTCTTATAAACTCCTCCTCGCGCCTAACATGAGTTGCAAAAAAGGAATAGAGATAGTAGTTTTAAAACATTCCGGCGATTATCCAACAAAACTCTCGACGAATTGTTTCGCCTTTTTGGCTTGCGCCAGGATTTCCGCCTGGCTGCCGGGCGCCAGCGTTTCAATCACAACGGGACCGCGAGCGAATCCCCCCTTCTTCAATAGGGAAAACACTGCTGGGAAATCCACCTTCCCTTCGCCGGGCGTAACCATCACGTTTTGCGGAGGCAGATAATCCTTAACGCACATGCCCGTCACAATACCATCGACGCTTGGAGCGTCCAGGATGGGATTCAACTCGCCTTTCGAATAATAAAAAATATTGCCGGGATCGTACCAGAGAGTAAAATTGTTCTTGCCCACTTTTTCGATCGATTTTCGGCATTGCGGACCGGTGGCGTTCGAACCGCCATGTGGTTTCAATGTCAATCCTACTTTTTTGCTCTCCGCATAATCGCAGCATTCGGAGATAATCTTATAATAAGGTTCATAAAGTTCGGGCGCCTCGACGCCCCCCATCATCAGCGTTTTCCCTTTCACGGCGGCGCAACGATCGATCAATTTCCTTAGCGCGTCGATTCCCGTCTGGATCGTAGGCTGCATCGGAAAGCCTCCGCCATAGACGGCGGGAACTTCCAAACCTCGTTTCTTGACCTCTTCCCCGATCTGCTGCGCCTCTTCCGGCGTGGTTTCGAAAGTTATGATCAGACTGGTTTTGGAATTGCACGTCATCAGTCCGGCATGTTTGAAACCCGCTTCCGCAATGGCGTCCAGCGCTACGCGATAGTCGTACTTGTCCCAAGGCCGCGTAAAACACCCGATTGGCCAATTCGATTGGCGATCCGTCGATTCGGAAGCGAATACCGATCGCGAAACCGCCGCCGCTAATCCCAGATTCGCCGTCCATTTGAAGAAATCGCGCCGATTGCATTGATTGGACATAAGCATTCTCCCATTCGCTTCGATCATACTATCCTCATAAGGCTCCAGTATAGAAGAAAATAGGTTTGATGGCGACTCTTCCTCTTTAAGGAGCGCCAATATTCTTATTTTTCAGTTTTACGTTTGGAAAAAGTTTAAGAACTTTTTACGTTGAGTCGCCTCTATGGATTGCCCTTGGAAAGCAATTTTATATAATAATTTAAATGATCTATTTCAAGAATCGAATTTTGGGAACCAATGGGATGCAACTCTCCGAAATCCTAAGCGAAGATCGTATTTGTCTCGACGCCCAAAGCGAAACAAAATCGGAGGCGATCCGCGAACTCGCCGCAATTGCCGCAAAAAGCGGTAAAGTTAGCAATTTGGATAAACTAGTTGAATCCTTAATGGCCCGCGAGAAAATTCAAACCACCGGCATCGGCTATGGCATGGCGATTCCCCACGCCACGGCGGAAGGCGTCCGCGGCGTCGTCCTCGTGTTGGGAATATCGAAGAAAGGCATCGATTTCGAATCCCTGGACGGACGCCCGGTTCACTTGGTTTTCTTGCTGGCGGGGGAACCGAGATTGCAGACCTCTTTTCTCAGCATCCTGAGCAAAATCTCCCGATATTTCCGCAAAGAAACCTTCCGCAACGAAATATTGCAAGCCGAATCCGCCCAAGAAATCCTTTCTCTCCTCCGTTCCCGCGAAGAACAATAACCCTTGATGACGCATTGCAGCGAAAAGGAATATCGTTAAAACTTTCTGGATTTATGTAGAATTCTTCCATAAAAAGAGACCAGACGGAGTGAACCGATCTGGTCTCTCAACGGTCTTCGGATCGCTCAATTCTGATTATTCGATAGCCTTTTTGTCGACTTCAGAGAGTGCGGCCGCGCTATCCGGCGCAACGGTAGATATCTCCTCATCGGTTTCAATCTGGACTGTTGAGGTTACATCTCCCGTTTTTCCATCGATAACGTTGACTTCGCGTACGGTTTTTACCTTTTCAATGCTATCCGGCGCGATTGTGGATATCTTCTCAACGGTTTCAATTTGGACTGTTGCGGTTGCATCGCCCGTTTTTTCATCGATGATGTTGACTTCGCGTACGGTTTTTACCTCTACGATGTACGAACGCAAGGCGGTGTACCCTGCCCACGACGAGGTCGCGACGACCGTTATTAGGAATAGACACAGCGTCCACGCTGTTTTTTGATGAGTTGTCATCCATCGAATCATGATGGGTTTCTCCTTTCGGTATTCTTGAATGAGTTGGTTTTTGAGGCGTTCTCGGTGACTGCTTTCGACGATGCGCGGCGCCTGCGTTTCGGCGAGCCATTCTTCCATGCTTTTCTTGCGTTTCATGATACGCCTCCACTTCGCTTTTTATTCGTTTCGGATCGGCCAATCCAATTAGTATTAATGCCGATTTTCAAAAAAGGTTGCGTCTTGTTTTTCCATTTGTTTTCGGAGCCGTTTGAGTCCCCGATGGATCAAGGATTTAACGGTTCCCATTCGCTTGCCCAAGATTTGCGAGATTTCGAAATATTCGAGGTTTTCGAAAAACCGAAAGGCGATGACTTCCTGGTAGCGCATCGGCAGATTGGAGATTTCCCGGTGCAGATGCGCATATTGCTTCATGCTTGCTTCTCGTTCTTCGACGTTCAACCCGTGAAAATAGATTCGTTCAATATCTTCCTTCCAAAGGAAGGTTTGTTCGGTCGTTCTTCTGCGCTTCTCTTTGCGAAAAAACATTCGCAATTCGTTGAGGGCGATGCGATACAACCAGGCGCGGAACGGCGCTTTATGGTGGTACTTGGGGAGGGCGTTCAGAGCGTTGAAGAAGGTATTGGAGGTTAACTCTTCGGCGGCGTTTTTATTCAGGGTTCGGCGATATATGTAGTTGAGAATAGCGCTGTAGTGGATTTCGTATAATTGTCCGAAGGCGGCGGCGCTTGTCTTGGCATGTTCTACCAATGTTTTCTCGGATTCGATGTCAGCGCATTCGTCTGTATTCGCCGCAACGATCTTTTCCAGTTTTCGCAACGCCTGCGAGATGGCCGTCATATTTTTGCTCCGTAGTAATGTATCCGTCATTTACCTTAATGACGAAGCGTGAAATTTGTTGCAGTACGATTGATGTTTTTTGTATCGCAGGAAGAAAACGGGGCGAGTAAAGATATCAAAGCAAGCGAATGACAATACAAGATGGTTCACGTTTTTCAATCCATCGGTTTTTTAAGTGATGGAATAATTGTCTGGTTTTAAGATAATAGATCGGCTATTGCGATCAGCATCTATCGATAACGGTTAAACGGGGCGCGTCAGGAAACGCTTCATCGCCGGACTCATCCAACCGATGAAACCTAAAACAATGTGATAAATCAGCAAGACGAGAAACATCAATCCGAAAACGACGGCTGCATTCACGGCGTCGGGATAATGGGCGCGGGAAAAAAACGCCATCAAAATCGCTTCCCGCACGCCTACGCCGTAGATGGAAATTGGTAGCAATCCTGCTAACGATCCAAAAGCGGCGAAAGCGAAGGCGTAGTAAAGCGAAAGGCTATACCCCGTTCCTCGAAAGAGCAGGAATATCATCCAATAGTTAAGACCCCATATTGCCAAAGAATAAAGCGCCATCGCTGCCCATTGGTTGGGAGAAATGTTTCTGAAGGATCGGGTGCAGACGTGGATTTTTTCTTCTACATCGACGGCAATTTTTTCGGGAATCATGCGCATAGCCAGAGTTAGAAGCGCCTTGCGATAGATGTACATTCCCAAGGGCGCCGCTAAGAGGAAAAGCGCCATAGCGAAATAATAATAAGCCTGTTCCGGCATTAAATCCCGGCAGACGAGGATGCCCGCGGCGACGTAAAACAACAACGCGAAAATATCCATGACTCGTTCCAGAAACGAGGACATGAAAGCGCCGCGAAAAGAGGCTCCTGCATTCATAAGAAATTTCACCTTAGCAAATTCGCCAAGGCGCCCCGGCGTCAGGCTGCCGAAGAAAAAGCCTGATGTCGCCACGGCGAAATTTTCCCAAAACGAAATAGGAATGGATTCGTTGCGCAGCAGCATCTGCCAACGCAAAACGCGCAGCGTCCATTGGGCGAGATGAAACGGAATCACGAGCGCCAATACGCTGAAACGCAAAGAACCTACTCTAGCGCCCAAGGTTCCGATATCGACAATCCAACCCAATAAATAAACGAAGATCGCCACGCCGATGAGTTTATAAAATAGAGATTTCATGGAAGGAATTTATAAATCGGTCATGACTTGGCGATCCGCCGCGTCGCGCAATTTCAATACAACTTCCGTTATGCGATAACAATCTTCGGCGGGGACGACCAACTCTTCCCGCCCTTCGATCGCCGCGATCAGGTTGGGGAACTGAGCGCCGTTCGGCGGCGCGGGAACGATATGTTTTTTCTCGTTTTTCGTCATTAGGAAGACTTGATCGCCGATCAATTCGACGATGCCGTCGACGCCCGCAATGCGCAAGCGGTCGTCGCCCCACGCATCCGCGTTTTCCGGACGGCAGTAATCGAGGCGGGTGGAGATGGTCGCGCCATTGTTCGCCAGGAGAATCATGCTGGCGGTATTCTCCATTTCCTTCAGTTCAGGCTTGCCGACGTTATGATGAAAAGCGGCGCCTTTCACGAATTCCAAACCGCTGCACCAGCGGATCAGATCGAGAGAATGGCAGGCGATATAAGGGATGGTTCCCGCGAACGATCCCCGTTTTTTCATCCATTCCGGACGGTCGCCGACTTTATAGGATTTCTGCGCCGAACATTGCGCCACTGCGCCGATGGCGCCCGAATGGACGATCTCGCGCACTTTTCGGTATACGCCGTAGAAACGCATAACCAGCATCATGGTCAGCGTTGTATTGGCTTCGGCGACAGCTTTTTTGATGCGCTCCAAATCCTCCAAATTAGCGGCCAGCGGTTTTTCCGAATAGATATGGCAGCCCGCCCGCGCGGCGTCGATAATCGCCTGCGCCCGCGTCCCGTGCGGAGTATAAACGGCGGCGATGTCGAGCGCTTCTTTTTCCAGCATCTCGCGGTAATCGTCGTAAACTTTGGTTTCAGCCGTAAAAGCGGTGAAGGATTTGACGCGGTCGGCGCTGCGCTCGCCTACTCGCGCTATTGCGGCGAGCCGGACGTTTTTCATCCCGGCGATTGCTTCGAGAGTATATCCGATATGGTCTTCCCAGCCGATCATTCCGACGCGGTAAATCATAATTCGCCCTTTCATGCTGGTTGTTCTAGCCCGTTTCGGGTTTTAGGATATCCGATAATCGAAAAACATTACAGTAGCCGCAGATTGGATTAGGCATGAACGATGCGCCGCTGGATATGTTAATCTTCGCTCCCCATCCCGACGACGCCGAACTGGGTATGGGCGGAACCATTTTGAAATCGATCGCCGCCGGAAAGCGCGTGGGCGTCATCGACCTTACCCGGGGCGAGTTAGGAACCAAAGGCGACGCCGCCGCCCGCGCCCGTGAAGCGCATGAAGCCTCCCAAGCGATGGGCTTGCATTACCGGGGCAATCTCGATCTGGGCGACGGGAAAGTAGCGGATAACGAAGAGAATCGCCGCAAGGCTATCGACGCCATTCGGCGTTTTCGCAGTTCGCAGGTTTACGTTTGTCCGCCCTTTGACCGGCATCCCGATCACCAAGCGGCGGCGAAATTGATCCAAGCCGCCTTTTTCCTGGCGCGCCTGCCCAAACTGGAAACGGAATATCCCGCCTTCTCCCCCCGGCGCTTGTTTTACTATTTCATCCACGATTGGCGGACGATCTCTTTCGCTGTGGATATCACCGGCTATTTCCCCAAAAAGAAAGAAATATTATTAACCTATCGCAGCCAATTCATCGATCCCGATCTGCCGCCGGATTACCGCTATATCGGAACCAGCCATTATTTTCAGCAGATCGAAGCCTATAATCGAACCATCGGCGCCGCCATCGGCGTGGAATTCGCCGAGGGATATTTTTCCGAATCGCCTATTTCCCTTCCACTTCCAACCAACCTAGAGTAAAAACAACATGACCGAAGTTGGCTTGCTATCGATTGGATGGCCCATGACCGGCAATATGGTAATGGGCGGTTGGGAGGAGCTGGATCATCCATGTTGAATTTCGATTCCTGGCAGCGTTGCGAAACCGCGCGAAATCTCTTGAACTGGGCGCTTCCCGAATCGGGAGCTATCGTATTGGACGTCGGCGGATATCCGGGACGAATGCAATCCATGGCGCCGCAGCATGATTGGGTGATTTGCGATCCCCGGGCGGACGCTCCCGGCAATCAGGTGCGGGCAGGCGGCGAAAATTTGCCGTTCGCCGACAGCGTTTTCGATTTTTGCGTTTGCCTGGACGTATTGGAGCATATCGCCCCGGAAAAGCGTCCGCTATTCTTGAGCGAAATGCGGCGAGTCGCCAAGCAAGGAATCATTCTCTCGTTTCCCCATAATCATCCACTAGTAATAGCGGCGGAAAAGAACATCGGCGAGACCTATCGGCGATTGTACGAAAAAGATCATCCCTGGCTTGGGGAACACGCCCAATATCCCTTGCCGGAGATAGAGGAAATCGCGGCGCAATTGAAAAAACAGGGCGGCGAATCCGCCATCTTCAATGTGGGTTCGCTGCGCCGATGGACTCAATTGCAATCTATCGATATTTTGCTGGAAGCGATTCCCGGCAGTCTGGACGCGGCCAAGAAACTGGACGAGTGGTATAAGGAAAAACTCTTCCCCTGCGACTTCAATCCGCCAACATATCGGAAAATGATTCTTCATCTTTTCGCGGCGGAAGAACCGTTGAGCCTAGGGTTGGTCCATCCTTCGATGGAGGAGGAGACGGAAGCGGATAACGAGTTTTTCCACCGCGCCGTTTTGGAAATACTAAACCTTCTTCTCTCTCAACAAGCATCCTTCAAGCCCAAAGAGCCAATACCTCCTTTGGATGAGAAGAAAGAACCCAAGGAAATCAGCGAAGAAAAAACCGAAGAGAAAGAAGAACCGCTCCTTCCCGTTGTCGAGGAAGCCGTGGCGGGGGAAATGAAGGAATACGTCCAACGTTTGGAGCGCAGTCTCCAACTTTGGGAAGAGACGTATTCCTCCGCCATCCAGCGTATGGCCGATATCAGCCGCTGGCGGGACAACCTGGAAAAGCGCAAGAGTTTTAAAATCTATAAACGGATAGCGCATCTTTTTGGAAGGAAAATCGAAAATTGATGGAGAGACGAACGTCTTGAATGAGGTAAGCCCTCCCTTAATTAATAATTGATTTGGTATAATATTAAGTGTAATATCCGATAGAATATGTTAGTTGGTTGTTTTTTGGAGAGAGT
This sequence comes from Candidatus Omnitrophota bacterium, assembly GCA_040755155.1. NCBI lineage: Bacteria > Pseudomonadati > Candidatus Omnitrophota > Candidatus Omnitrophota bacterium. Next base: position 63,573 of record JBFMBP010000144.1, read on the forward strand.
CCCTAATATCCTTTTTTCAATGATATGACATCTCAAAATAATCGTCCTTCCATCCTATTCGATTGCAATCAAAGCGGCGCCTTTTGGAAGCCCGCTCGAATCTTTCCCCTATTGACAGGCTAAGAAATAATCCTCATGGATCCAATCGAAAAGAACAATATGAATTCCGAATCCGGCGTCCCGGAGAGAACCGGTTCCGGCGCTGATTCCTCTTCATCGCCCGACTCGAATGCGGCGCTGCAGGAAAAACCTCGTGCGGAGCGTAAAAGAACCAGCCGCCGCAAAAAACCGGCGGAATCGGCCGTTTCATCCGAGCCGCCCGCCGCCGAATCCAAAGAAGAAACGGCCATTTCCCCGCCAAAGCAGGAACCGTCCGTTGCGGCGCAGGAACAAAAATCCGGCGCAGCGCCTCATCCCAGCCGGCAACGCTCCAGCCGCCGCCAAAAACCGGCGTCCGCAAAATTACCGGAACCGCCCGCCGCTGAATCCAAAGCAGAAACCGCCGCCGCACCTCCCGTTCCGCTTTCGCCAAAGGAGCCGGAACCTAGCGCTGCTATTCCGTCGCCGCCGGCCGCTCAACCGAAGCGATCTAGCCGCAAACGTTCCAATCGGCGTAGAAAGCCTTCTCCCCAAAACGGCGCGGCGGTTCAACCAGCCGCCAGCCCTATCGCTCCAGCGCCGGTGAAAGTCATCCAGCCGCCGGAACCGGCGGTCCACGCTCCCGAACGTCCCAGCGAAATTAGGAAGGAAGCCGCGCCGGAATCGGCCGCCGTCTCCCCTGAAAAACAACGCATCGGACGGAAGCGGTCAAGCCGGAGGAAAAAAACTTCGCCGCAAATCGCTGCTGTCAAAGAAAAGAAAATTCTGCGCCGCATCATCTTCGCCTCCGAAGCGGGGTATCTGCTCGCCGCCATCATCGAAAAAAACCGCATTACGGATTTTTGGATCAAGCCGGAAGAGAGAATCGATCATGGAACGTCGGGCAACATATATCGCGGCATCGTAACGCGCATCGTTCCCGCTCTCAACGCCGCTTTTGTGGATATCGGCCTGGAGAAGCACGGATTCCTCAGCTTCCAGGATATGGGGCCGGAATTGTATAAAAAGAACTTCCACGGCCATCAAATGCAAAAAGCGAAAATCGGAGACGTCCTCAAGCCCGGCGAAAATATCCTCGTGCAATTGGCGAAGGAAGCCATCGCCGACAAAGGCCCGGCGCTAACGGCGAAGATTTCCATCCCCGGCCGTTTCGTGGTCTATATGCCCTATTCCGACGTGATCCGCATGTCGCGCATGTTGGACGATAAAGAAAAGGATTGGTTCCGCGAACTCGTCGAGCGGGAAATGGATTTGCAAGGCGGCGTCATCTTCCGCACTGCCTCCAAGGGACGCAGCGCTGGCGATATTCTCAACGACATAAAATACCTCACCCGCACTTGGTCCCGCATCGAGAAAGAGTACGATTCGGGGACCGGTTGCAAGTTGATCCATCGCGAAGTGGATTTGTTCGAGCGCGTATTGCGGGACGATTTCACCGAGGATGTCGGCGAAATCGTCATCGATCATCCGCGTTTGAAATACCGCGTCTCCCAATTTTTGAAAATTATCGCGCCTCGATCCGTCCCGGACGAGTTGATCCGCATTCATACCGAGAAGGAACAATCGGTTTGGAAAGCCTGCAACTTGGAAAAAGACATCGACCGGCTCTTCACCAACAACATCCACCTCGACTGCGGCGGGCGTTTGATTATCGAGGAAATGGAAACACTGACGGCCATCGACGTGAACACCGGCAAAAACGTCGCGGGCAAAACCCAGGACGAAACCATTCTCGAAACCAACCTGGAAGCGGCGGAAGAGATTCCCCGCCAATTGCGCCTGCGCCAGATCGGCGGCATCATCATCGTCGATTTCATCGACATGAAGCAAAAAAAAGATAAGGAACTCGTCTTTCAAACGCTCGAACGCGAGTTGGAAAAAGACCGTACGCCTTCGGACATCCAGCAATTCACCGATTTGGGATTGATCCAAATCACGCGCCAACGAGTAGGAAGAAGCCTGACGCAGCAGCTAACATACACCTGCCCCCATTGCGGTGGCAGCGGACGCAAACCGACGATAAAACTGACGTAAAATTGAATGAATCAGAATCGTAGCGGCTCACTTGCCGTTTAAACGGCGGTTTATTGTCATTTGCCCCTTTAAAAGGGGCATTGTAATACGGTTTCAATTTAATTATATGCGAGAAGCCAGGAGACCGAGGTAACGGAAGCCACACGTTGGGGATCAAGAGTAAATTGATTCCAAGCATCGCAAACGGCCTCCAAAATCGCATGATAATTTTTAAAGAGTCGGTTGCTCAAAAAATGAGAGCGCAAATAGCGCCATATCCTCTCCACAGGATTGAGTTCGGGACTATACGGCGGCAGAGAAACCAAAGAGATATTTTTAGGAATTACCAGCGTTTTCGAGCGATGCCACGCCGCCCCGTCCCACACGAGGATTAGATGCGTATCTAAATTCATGGCGGCGGCGAGTTTCTTTAAAAACCGGTTCATCATTTCCGTATTGGCTTGCGGCAAGGCCAGCGCCAGCGAATTTCCGGTTTGAGGGCAGGTCGCGCCAATCAGGTAAACCCATTCGTATCCGGTCTGCAGCGGAACGGTTAGCCGCTCGCCGCGAATCCCCCATTGGCGAGTCATCGTTCCTTGTTGGCCGATTCGCGCTTCATCTTGAAACCAAACCTCTATCCGTTGGCCGGGATGCGCCGCTTGGATCTCTTCCACTCGCTCTGGCATTTTTTTTAAGCCTCTTGCCGGGCGCGATCTCCTTTGGGATGTTTGGGGCGAGGCGCTAGGCAGGACAAGCCGATCCGCCGCAACACCGGATAAAGACTCCTGGATTTATACTCCACGCCCATTTCCTTTTCCACGATCCGGCGGATATCCGGTTCATGAAAGACTTTTACGCCATCCGCTTTTTTAGGTCCTCGCAAGATACGGCGACGCAAGGCTTCCTCTTGCCGATTGCGGCGGACCGCTCCAACAATGCAACGGCGAGAACAGCGTTCGTTCGCGAATCGTCGAGGACATTCCCGCCGACATCCAGCCGGAAGTCGCCGAACATCTCCTGCACCGGGATTACTGCCCCCGATGCAAAAAACTGGTGGAACCCAAAGTGGAGGCGGCTTTGCCGAAATCCACGATTGGCAACCGCTTGTTGGTTCTGACGGCCTATTGGCATTACGCGTTGGGGATGACGACCGCCCAAATCCTGGATACTCTCAATTACCACTTGCAGTTCACGTTGACGAAAGGGGGACTGATTCAGAAGTGGCATCAGTTGCGAATCATCCTGCTGGTCTGGTATGAAGACCTGGCCGCCGAGATCCCGAAATCGGCGGTGTTGCACGGAGACGAAACGGATGATCCAGGACGCTCTGCGGCTGCGGACGCGGGAGGATTTCTCGCCGGAGACCTACATTTCCCGCATCGACCACTTGTACGAACGCCTGCTGGATTTGGCGCTGGCAAGTTACATGGATTCCGATGCGCGGCGGCTGGCGAAACGCCTGGAGAAATACCGGGACGAATTGTTGGTTTTTCTCAAGAATCCGGAGGTTCCCGCCACGAACAATCAGACGGAACGGGAAATCCGGACGGCGGTGTTGATTCGAAAAATCATTTATAGCAATCGCAGTAAAAAGGGCGCGTTGACTCAATCGGTATTGATGACTATTTTTCGCACGCTGAAACGGCGCGGATACAATCCGATCCAAACCCTCGTCGCCGCGCTTCGGGAATATATCCGCACCGGCCATTTACCCCCATTCCCTCCCTTTCTCACTTCAGATGGCTGACCTGTTACAGATTTTTTATAATGGGTTTTTCTACAGCAGGTAAGTGGCGATTAAATCCAAAGTTCAGTAAAAATACTTACCTCAACGACGCTGATTATATTCTTAATTTAGCAAAGGCCAGCAGACAAATACCGCGCCAGCGTTCTTTCTTCATACATCGAATGATCCTGTAAATTGGAGATCCTCCTCTTATCTTGTCATGGGCGCAACATCGGCATTATCTTCGACGCGGCATGAATTCGATCATTATCCTTCGATCATTGGCGAAGGCGGAAAAGATTACGAAACGGGGCATTACAACATGCTATACTACACAAAACAAATAAAAGAATTTCAAAGCGGTTCCTGGATTACGACAAGTTTTGATCTTGTTCGCAGACCATTACAATTCGAAAATCAATAATGACGATCCGGCAAAAAGTATTGATAATGCAATCGGGTGACTACCTATTGTGGTGCAGGCATCTTGCCTGCGGTGTATCTTGTGCAGGCTGGAAGCTCACACTACAAAAAATTGGCTTTTTGCCGTTACGTCAATAATGTATGTAACATATAAAGAGGGGAGTTCGTTTAGACGGATTCCCGGGAGTCATTATGAAAAGCTTAATATCGCAAATTCTAATTCTGTTAATATTTACGCAAATATTATTTTCTCGAATGATACCCGCGATGAAGGCGTCCCGCATATTGGGCTAACGTCCCTCGCCAGGAAATCGGCATGGCAAGAAAGAGAGTGTCGAGTCGGGCATCATCGAAACCTTCGCCTAAATAGCGTCCAGTGGCGATAATCAATCGTTCTTCATTATCCGGAATACTTGACAGTTTTTTCATGAGTTCCTGACGTTGACAAGTTTTCATTCCTCCGTGAAGAACAATAATGTTTCTGACGATTCCCGTCAGTTGTTCCGCCAGCTTTCGCAAATGCTCTTTTCGTTCTGTTAACACGAGCGGCGAACGTTTTTCTTGAAGCGATTTTCGTACATCGCCAATAATGAGATCATTACGCGGTTGATCGGCGAGCATAGCGGAATAAATCTCATGAATTTGCAATGGTTCCTCATTTTCTGACAAATCCTTAAAAAGGCAGGCGGCAAGCCTACCTTTTTGATTGCAATGTTAAGTTTGATCTGAATGAGAGACGAATCCTTCACCCGTGGATTTTCATCATCGGATTGTAGGATGGAGCGCGCCGTTTAACCTATCGATGATTCCTATCAAGACGCGTATTTCCGAATAAACGGCTCAATGGCTTGAAAAATCTCCTCTTCCTTGGCGCCGGACAAAGGCGAGGCGCCGTCGCGGCAATAGGCGGAAATCTTCAGCCCCTTCTTGCGCATATAAGCGAAGCCGCTTTGATCGGGGACGATGCCTTGAAAACCGTCCAAAGCCAGGTTGACGTCGAATTGCGCCTGCCGCGCAGCGGCGAAATCGCCCTCGCCAACGGCGTCGAGAATGCGCCGCAGAATTTGGGGATAGACGCAGCAGCCCTGGCCGATTACGCCGCATACGCCGGTAACCAGCGCCTGATAATAGACGCACTCCGAACCGGCGATGAGGTAAAATTCCTTCCCTTCCGCCGCTTCGACAAGCGAACCCAGCCAATATAAATCGTTCGTGGAAACCTTCGCGCCGATAATGCGCTTGAGCGGCGCCAGGCGCCGAACGAGAGACGGCGTAATAGAGAATTCTTTCGGTATTGCCTGTGGATTGTAGATGAGAATGGGGACGTTCGTATTCTCATGCACTTTTTCGAAAAAGGCGGCAACCGTCTCTTCCGGCGTCGAATCCTTCGCCACCGGCAACCCGGCGGGTACGATCAATACCACGGCGGTTGCGCCATGCTCTTTGGCGTAAGCGCTCAAGGCGATCGTCTCGTCAAGATAGCGAACGGGATCGGTTTTACGGCTGAAATCGCCGTCATAAATTCCGCTGCTGCCCGCGAAGACGAACTTTTTCCCCTCCGCCGCCTCGACGACAGTATCCAACGATTGCTTGAATTCCTCGGCGGAAAAAGTATACATGCGCCCGCAGCCGCTGCGCCAAAATAGAGATGTAATCGAAGGCTCGGCGGCCAGCCAGCGGGTGAACTTGCGTAAAGCGTCATGATCGATGCGCCGCTCCGCATCCACCGGCGTAAACATCGGCGCGATCGGCCCCACAACGCAATCGGGAAATTCTTTTTTCGTGATGGGATGGATGAATGACATGAATCTCCTCGCAGATTATGGATGGTATGGAAAGAATTCTATTGATGGACGGAAAGTAAAACGATTCGTTTATTCGAATTCTTCTTCCAAAGTAAACTGTTTTAGATTGACGAGAGAATAAGACCTTCCCTCTTTGACCAAGTCGCCAATACAAGTTACTTGCATACCTTTTTTATGCGCTTGGATCGCCTTCGTATAATCTTTGCCATTAAGTTTAACTACTGCTTTTCGAGGATTTCCGTCAATCAATCCAAAAATTGTTGCGTCGCCGCCTTCTTCTACGTTTTCACTATGAAGATTAATCACGACTCCTTGAAGTTCGCAGCCTTCGTTCGGCGCCGCCTCGCGGGAAATCCTGCCATACTCTCTAATTAGCGAAATCGAATTTTCGGTAAACGATATTTTGGACGGCAGCTTCTCCCGCTCGCGGTTGCGCGACCAGGAAATGGACACCTCCAATTCTCGATGAGGGCTTATCTGCGCGAGACCGGACAACGCTTCGCACAAATTAACGCTTACGCCTTTATGGACGGCTTCCTGAAAAGGCTTCATATTCCTCGTCAACAAAGATTCATTCGACGCCTCTTTGGCGGCGTTCAAGGCGGCGGCGAGAGTTTTCGTAACCTCGCGTTCGAAAGGATCAGAAATGGTAAATAAATGCTCTGCCTCTTCCGCTTTCAATTCGGGAGACACGGGCGACAGCACGGTTACGACGTAACTCCCCCGCTCCGTTTGTCCCATTCGGACTTGATTCATATAGTCGATGACTTGCTGCGGTTTTCGCGTTGCGTAATAGAGTTTTTTGTTCACGGCTGCGCAAGCCGCCGATAAGAGCATATCTCGCGTCCGTTGAATAAAAGTAACGCCGTCTTCCAGCGCTATCGTTCCATCGGAGGCGCGATCCATGAACGATCTCACCCGAATAAGATCGGCGGACGAGATAAGCAGATCGTTTAAAATATCCAATTGCGAACGTTGCTCCACTTTTTCGAGAATCGTTAATACTTCGCTCATACGAATAGCATAATCGTCAAAATCCTGCCGCAACGGCAATAATATATCCGCTTCCTCTTTGTTATTTCTTGAATATACCCAAATGGCGGCTTTATCGCCGCGACTTGATTCTTGTTCCCATCCCTGCGTTCTTAAATAGGCGATAAGATCGCTAGGTTTGAGCGCTTGAAGCGTTTCCGGATCGCATACTTTCGCTTTCATAGCGATTCTCCTTTTCCGATCTTAATCATCATTTCTTTTAGTGCTACCACAGTGAATGGATTGTCATAAGGAATATCAACTCTTATGGTATTTTTATTCTCCGTTGGAGGGAATCCCTTAAGCGACTTCCAATAAGCGCATCGTCGAAGCATTAATTCCTTATGCCTTTGAGAAAGCCACTCCGAAATATCCTGGGGAATAAAAAGTACTACTAATATTCTTGGTACAAGAATATCCGAAATAATAAGATCGCGGTAATTTTTTGTTTCCAAATCGTATTTAAAGATATTCTCTTTCAAATCGTAATCCACTGTGCTTTTTAATTGAATATCTAATTTCGGACGCCCTTCTATCTTACAGGATAAAGTCCAATCGACGCTATCGTCATCGATATTCGGCTTTGCCATTACGCATCCCGCCACTGAAGCGATCGCTTGCAGATACGCATTACTGAATTGTTCCTGTTGTAATGAGTTATAACCGACGGACGGTTGCAAGGCCATAGGCGAAATCCTTTTTGTAATCTATTGAAAAGTATAATCTTATATCAAATGAAATACAATATGGCTTCTACGCCGTCCGGATATGCAGTGCGCTGAGCAATATCCCCAACGATCGGGCGTCGCCGTTTTGATAAAGTTGGTGGGGCGACCAGGGCGTATAGACTTCCAAAGCGATCTTTCCGTCGGCGGGCAGAATCAATTCGCCGTTGCGCGTAGTCCATTGATTGGTTCCCAGTTGAAATTCGAATTTCGTCCCCGTTTCCGTGGAAACGGTCGCTTGCAGCGGCTTCCCAACATGTTCAGGCCGCGCCGCCAATAGCAAGGTCAGGCGAATCCGCCCGCCGAAACCGGCGATCTTCCATTCGGCGCGTACAGACGAGGCGCGATAAAGCAGCCCGTCGGGCGACTTCTCCAAGCCGTACCAGCCTTCTTGCAGAACTTTCCGGTCGTTCAACCCTATGAGAATGGCTTTCGTATTCATGGATATGGCAAAAAATTCCCTTTTATCGGCGCCTTTTAGAATTACTTTAACGATTTTTTTTCTCGCTCGAAAGGGGATATCCTATTTATATCTTCTCTTTTGAGGTTCTTGTAAAATTGATAAAGTCTACTTTTTAAATTCTCCCCCCAAGCTTGGGGGGAGTTAGAGGGGGGTTGATTTTAATAGACTTAAGGCAACCCCCTCCTAACCTCCCCCAAGCTTGGGGGAGGAAAAATGGAATTATGCATGAGGCTCTTTTCAATAACTTAACGAATATTTCTCCTAAATAAAATTTCTTTACCGCCGTTGGTACAAACGTTGCTTTATCCAGCCATGAGCCTAAAGCCCGCAGGAGAACATTATGATTACCGGCCTCTATTCCGCCGCTTCGGGGATGATCGTCCAGGAAAAAGTCCAGGACCAGATCGCGCAAAATCTGGCCGGGTGCCAGATGCCCGGCTTTCGGCGGGAAGAGGTCGTCATCCGCTCGTTTCCGGACGTGATGCTGAACGAAACCTATCGCGGCATTCCCAAATCGCTGGAGAAAGCGCGATACAACCACGCCATCGGCCGCGTAGGAACGGGCGCGGGCGTGGATTGGAGTTACATCGATCACTCCCCAGGCCAAACGCTTTATACCGACAATCCTTCGGATATGGCCATCAATGGCGACGGCTTTTTCACAGTGCTGACGCCCGACGGGCTGCGTTATACGCGGGCGGGCGATTTCGTCGTCGATAAAGACGGCTACTTGAAAACTCATCAAGGCTATTTCGTCATGGGCCAAGGAATCAACAACCAACGCAATCCTACTACAATTTATGTTGGAAACAACGATTTTTACGTCGATCCCTACGGCCAGGTCTTCCGCCGGGAAAAGGATATGACTCTGCCCGCAGCGCAGCGAGTAACGCGCGAAGTTCTCATCGACCAACTGAAAATCACCGATTTCGAAGATAAAGACAAGCTGTTCCGCGAACCCGGCAACTATTTCCGCTGCGAAGAAGATGACCGGGACAATATGAAAGTACCCGCTTACTATCGCGTCGAACAAGGCTATATCGAAAAAGCCAATTGCTTTCCCACAACGGAAATGGTCAAGATGATCGATTCTTACAGAGTATACGAAGCCAGCGCCCGCGTCTTGAAAGCGCTGGACGGCACGTTGCAAAAAGCGGTCAACGAAGTAGCCCGCTAATTCTTTAGAATAATGGTTCCCTCGACCGCTCGGAGAGGGTTAAGGTGAGGGAGAACAAGCGACAACTTAGCTTAATTGAGTAATAGAGGAGATCACAAACATGCTGCGAGGACTCTTCACCGCCGCCGCCGGAATGCACGGCATGTCGTTCATGGTGGACAATATCGCGAACAACCTCGCGAACGCCAATACCTTCGGGTACAAGCGCACCCGCGTGGATTTTCAGGATCTTCTCTATCAAACCATCAAACCGGCGGGCACGTCCGCTTACCAAGGCTTACGGCTGCCGACCGGCATCCAGATCGGCCACGGCGTCCGCGTCGCCGGAACGCGCCGCGTCTTCACCGAAGGCTCCTTCCGCAGCACGGAAAATCCTCTCGACGTGGCCATCGCGGGAAGCAAGGGATTTTTTCAAGTTACTCTGCCGGATGGATCCATAGGCTATACGCGGGATGGCGCCTTCAACCTCGACGACACTGGCAATATCGTCACTTCCGACGGCTTTCTGCTCCAACCCGCCATCCAAATACCCAATAACGCCATCTCCTTGAATATCGGCGAAGAAGGCATCGTCTCCGTCGTTACGCCCGGCAACCAAATCAACCAGATCGGCACCATCCAACTAGCGACGTTCATCAATCCCGCTGGTCTGTCGGCGCAGGGCAAGAACCTTTTCCTGGAAACGGATTCATCGGGCGCTCCCATTCCTACCAATCCGGGACAGGACGGCGTCGGCTATCTGATGCAGGGCTTTCTGGAAAACTCCAACGTCAGCGTGGCGGAAGAACTGGTCAACCTCATCACCGCCCAGCGCGCCTTCGAGGTCAACTCCCGCGCCGTGCGTACCGGCGACGAAATGATCCAAACCGCCGTGAACTTGAAGCAGTAAAAAACTAGACTGTGAGACTGTGAGACGGGGAGACGGGGAGACGGGGAGACTGTGAGACGGGGAGACAAGGGGGCGCAAGGGCAAGTCGTCATCCCAGCCTTGAAAGGCTGGGCTATTATAAAATGCCCCTTTAAAGGGGCAAACGAAAATAGCCCGCCGTTTCAACGGCGGGACGGCAGACTGGGAGACTGGGAGACTGGGAGACTGGGAGACTGGGAGACTGGGAGACTGGGAGACTGGGAGACTGGGAGACTGGGAGACTGGGAGATGGGGAGACGGGGAGACAAGTCCCAAAGTCCCAAAGTCTCAAAGTCTCAAAATAAGGAGCAAGCAAAATGAAAACTTTTCGCCTCGCCAGCCTAGCGTTACTCGCGCTCCTTCCTATCTTTGGAATTCCGAGCCAAATCGCAGCGGCGGAAGAAAAGACTGTCATTCAATTGCGCAGCGAATTCATCGTACCCCAAAAGGGCGTCAAGGACGTCCTTTTAAAAGACGTAGCGAAGAGCATCCAGGCGCCGAATCCCGAATTGAAAAAACGCCTGGAAAATATCGTCGTGATGCCATCGCCGGAACCAGGCGAAAATAAACGGCTTCCCTATAACTATATCATCCGCGCCATCCGTACGGCGGGAATGGATTTCTACCATCTTTATTTTGAAGGAGCGCCGGTTGTCGAAGTTTATGGGCCGGGAAAAACCGTCGCTATACAAACCATGATCGATAAGATCAAAGACCATATCCGGGAAGAGACGGACTGGCCCGATGACGAACTCGTCATGCGCGTCATCAGCGCTCCCACGCACGACGCGCGCCTGCCGTCCGAACCGACGGATATCGTCGTAGAGCGCAACAGCCCCTACGCCTATGGAACCGGCCGTTACGAAGTGCAATTTTTCATCGACGATATCCTCACGGATCGCGCGCCTTTCGTCGTCTCGGCAACCCGCAAGCGCACCGCCTATGTTCCCATTAGGGACATCAAGCGGGGCGAAGTGATCGGAGCGGATGACCTGCGCGAACGGATCGTCTTCATCGACAACGTCAACGAAGACCAACAGATCGCCGACAGCCAGGACGAAATGATTGGCAAGCGCTGCCGCATCGCCATGCGCAAGAACGTCCCCATCCAATGGAATTTTCTTGAAACCAACTTTATATTGAATCGTGGAGATTGGGTGAACCTGATCGTCCGCAACGGCGGATTGACCATGCAAACTATGGCCAAAGCCCAAGGCCGTGGAGCGCCGGGAGACGTCATCCCCGTCAAAATGGATAAAACGGGACAACTGGTAAAAGCAAAGATCATCAACCGGGATTACGTCATCTTCGCCTCTTAGTAAAAAAAAGGACAAGGGGACTGTGGGACAGGGAGACAAGGTGACCACTATTTTCTCTTGAGCAACCCATCAGTCCTTTTCATCATTCATCATTCATCATTCATCATTCATCATTCCAAGGGAGTTGTATAATGTATCGTATAAAATGGATGTATCTAGCGGCGGTTATATTCGCGTCGATTGGCGCAATTCCGATCGAAGCCAAATCGCTATGGACAAGCGATTCGCCATTGAATTTCATGATGGCGGATGGCAACGCTTCCAAGGTGGGAGAAATCCTCACCATCATCGTTCAGGAAGAAAACAAGGCCAACGATTCCGCCGACTCGCAGGGAGCGCGCAAACACTCGATGAACGGCGTCTTGGGCATGGTCTTCAATAACAAATTCATGCAAAAAGTATTCGGAAGCGCCGACGAAGCGCCATCGTTAAAATGGGATTCCAGCAATCAATTCGAAGGCGACTCGGCGGTGGATCGATCCAGCACCTTCCAAACGAGAATCGCCGCCACCGTCGTACGCATCGATCCCGCCGGGAATTATCTGGTGGAAGCTCGTAAAACTCTCCGCGTTGGCGAAGAGAATAAGACCATCATTCTCTCCGGCAAAGTGCGGCCGAGAGACATCATCAACAACACTGTCTATTCCCACCAGGTCGCCGACGCGGAAATCAGTTATCTCGGCAATGGTACGCTGTCGAAATACAATAATCCCAATATCTTTCAACGTTTCTTGAATTTCTTGTTCTAAGACGCTGCGGCAAAAGGACGACAATCATGAATACCCTGCGACGAACGATTGGACTGGCGAAATCGGGAATCCGCCGCGCCGTCTCCAGCGGATGCGTTCTGACGGCGCTTCTATTATGGCTGGCCGCCGCTTTTGAGGCGCAAGGCCAACCCATCGTTTCGCGCATCAAGGATATCGCCGAACTGGACGGCGTGCAGGAAAACGTATTGATCGGCTACGGATTAGTGGCCGGACTGAACGGAACCGGCGATGGACGCCGGGGCTTCACCGCCCAATCGCTTAACAACATGATAGCGGGAATGGGCATCAACGTCGTCCCGCCGGAAACGATCACCACGGAAATCGTTCCGGATAACGTAGCGGCGGTGCTGGTGATGTCCTCGCTGCCGCCGTTCGCTCGCCCCGGAACCAAAATCGACGCCACCGTTTTCACCATCGGTCGCGCGGAAAGTCTGCAAGGCGGGACGCTGTTCCCCACACCCCTTAAGGGCGCGGACGGCCAATTCCACGGCATGGCCTACGGTCCCCTTTCCATCGGCGGCTTCAGAGCCGCGGCCGGCGGCGGCGGAGCTGGCGCGGCGGGCGGCGCCTCCATCCAGGAAAATCATCCTGTCGTAGGCCGCATCGCCAACGGCGTCATGGTGGAAGGCGAACCGGTCTTTCAAGAAGTCTTACAGCAAGGAAATTCGTTGCGCTGGCTGCTGTATCAACCCGATTTCAAAACCGCTTCCAATGTCCAGCGCAAGATCAATTCCATGGCTAGCGCCAACATCGCCGTCGCCGAAGACGCCGGAGCCGTGCGCGTCGATCTGAACGCGGACGCGGAAGGCCATATTCTATTGGGCAACCAATCCTTCGATTCGCTGGTGGACGCCATCGCCTTCATCGACGACGCCCTGGTGGAGACCGACAAGAAAGCCAAGATCGTCATCAACGAAAGAACCGGAACCATCGTGGCGGGCCACGATATCCGCGTGCATAACGTCGTAATCTCGCATGGATCGCTGCGCATCACGATCCAAAACGTTCCCGACGTGACGGCGCTCGGCTTCGGCCAGGGTATGCAAACCTTGCAGCCGACGGTCAGCGCCCAACAAGGCGCCAACCAGATCGCCATTATTCAAGGTACGACGTTAGGCGACGTCGTCAGCCAACTCAACGCTCTCGGATATACGCCGCGCGACCTGATCGCCATCTTGCAAGCCATGGCCGCCCAAGGCGCCATCAAAGCGGAAATCGAGATTATTTAACAATAGGCGGCGCAACCAAATTCCCTCGCCCTCCGGGAGAGGGCTAGGGTGAGGGGCAGGACGGCAGGGCGCCAAGCGTAAGGTTGTTTTTGCCCTTGAGAAAATAGCAGGAAGGACAAATTTAAATGGATCCTCTCGACTCGATGAATCTATCCGCCGCCGCCGCCGATCGTACGGACGGCCAACTGGAATCCTTGCGCATGATGTCGCTTCAGGGCAAGAGCAAGTTGACGGATAAGCGCATGAAGGAGATTGGCGACGAGTTCGAGACCCTGCTCTTCCGGCAACTATTGAAGGAGATGCGCAAAACCATCCCCAAAGACGGAATTTTCGAGCAATCCCACGCCACGGAAATGTATAACGATATCGGCGACGACTTTCTCGCCAAGCAATTGGCCGAAGGCCAGGAATTCGGCATCGATAAGCAGATTTACGACGAGTTGAAAGAAAAGAACGATAAAACCGCCGAACCCGATCAAGCGCCGGACGCCTCCTTCAAATCCCTGAATAAGAAAGGCGAGGGAACGCCGCAATTCATTCCCTTAAACCAAAAGCGCGACCGTTTCTTCCCCATTCATTCTCAACCCAAAATGATGGACCTGAACCGGAAAGAATACGACTTTATGCCCTTAGCTTCGCGTCCCCGGATACCGTCGGATAAGATCAAGAACGAATGAAAGTGAAAAAGCCATGAACCTGCAAGCGCTGATTCAAATCCTCCATAAAGAACAAAGCCTTCACGAAAAAATGCTGTTGGCCAAAACCGACGAACAACGCTGCCTGGCGCTGGGCGCCGCCATTCCTCTGCTCGGCAGCGCCGAGCGCTTGAACGACCTGGCGGAAGAGACGTGGGAACTGGAAAAAAAGCGCATAGCGTTGACCCAAGAGATCGCTCGATCTCTAAACGTAACGGTTGAGAAGCCGACATTGAAGGATATTCTCGACGCGCTGCCGCCAGAGGAACGGGGGGAATTGGAAGAGGCGCGGGCGGCGTTGAAAAAAGTCATTGTCCGGCTGCAGGAAGCGAACCGCATGAACGCCATTTTGTTGCAGCGATCCACGGAAACGTTCAACCGCGAATTCGCCCATCTCCTGCAAAACCGCGAAAGCGGCGTCTACACTCAAACCGGCGTTCGCGCCAAATGCAAAAACGGCCGGGGAAGCCTTAACCTGCGCGCCTAGCGCTTTATTTCATTTGAAATTGTTCCCTCGCCTTTCGGGAGGGTTAGGGTGAGGGGATTAATTCGGCGGGGCGGCAAGTCATCCCAGCCTTGAAAGGCTGGGCTATTATCAAATGCCCCTTTAAAGGGGCAAACGACAATACCCCGCCGTTGAAACGGCGGGGTGTCGGGTGGCAAGGGCAAGGATGTTTCTGCCCTCGAAATATCCCCTGCATTTTTTTTCATCATTCATCATTCATCATTCATCATTCATCATTATTTTCCCACCCGAAACCGAGCGTTCTTATCCATCCATAAAGGAATCACGGCGAGAAGAAGCATGGCGTCGCGCAGCAATACGCCTGTTCCCACAAGCTCCGCGTCCGACGTGCCGAAGCAGCCGCATTGGATATCCAATCCCCGCAGAATGGCGGATTCGATCGCCGCAAGGAAGACCAGCAGCAATAACGTGGTTATGGCGAGAGCGCCGTCGAAGCACAATCCCAAGATCAAGCCAATCCCCGCTAATAATTCCACCGGCGGTAAAATCATCGCAACGATATTGACCAGGGAATCGGGAAGCAGGCGGTAATTGGCGATCGCGCGGGCCATACCGGGCATGTCGAACAACTTGGCTGCCCCCGCATAAATCAGGACTCCCCCCAAAAACAAGCGCAATGCCAAGCAGAAATAGGGATTCGTCAATCCCACGGCGATCTTGCTTGATGGACGAACCATTTCCATTTGCATCTCGTCAATTTCCATATCCGCCCTCTTCCTTCTCCTCCAGCCGCTGATCCCTTTTTTTAGGATGACGATTTCTCGTTGGGAAATTTCTCCTTCTCCCACTCTTGCCATCCGCCGGGAAAGAGTAGGAGTTTTTCAAAGCCGAGATCGGCTAATTGTTGGATGACCTCATGGCTCTGGTCGCATTCCCCTCCCTGGCAATAGACGATGAGAGGAATATCGCGAGGCAGATTGTCGGCGAATTCCTGAAAGGATTTGCGAAATTCGCTGGCGGGAATATTGACGGCGCCGGGCAGATGTCCGGCTTCGAATTCATTGGCGTCGCGGGCGTCGATGAGAATCGCCGAACCGTCTTGAATATGCTGCAAGACGGTTTGGGCGTCCGCGGCCGGCCATTTTTCCTCCATGCTCTTCGGCGGACGGATCCAAGGAATCGGCTGGCTGGAAAGCGCATTGACTGCCGCGCCGATAATCGCGCCGATGGCGATAAGGATAAACGATTGCGCAAACGCCCGGTAAAAACGCCGCATAATCTCCGCCTTATTCATCTATTTCGACGACGCCTTCACAATGAGATGCGTAGGGTGGGCTCAAAGCGAAGCGTAGCCCACCAAGTTTCGTAGAGTGGGCTCAAAGCGAAGCGTAGCCCACCAAGGGAGACAAGTCCCAAAGTCCCAAAGTCTTGTCCATAATTCATCTAATTCGACGACGCTTTCACAATGAGCGAATAAGGAATCGTCGCTACAGGCTCCTCCGGGCAATTGGTTTTGATTTGTATCGTGCCGGATCGATAGCCCGTTGTTTCCGGTGCGGCGACGGTGAGAGAAACCCGCACCCCTCCCTCTTGGGTCTTCCCCATGATTTTACCGGTAACGGCGAGGGTATCCGATGCGATCTCCCCAATCTCCAATTCGCCTTCGCTGCCCGGCTTGTTCAACGATATCGACACTTCGCGCGAGGCCATATCGCCCGCGGCGACGCCGCCGAAGAAAATCCGCGTCGGTACGAACTTGACATAGCCCACGATATTGGCGGTGATATCCGCCTGATAATAGGATTGCATCGGATGATCGGTCTTGAGTTCCAGCGTATCGCTCAAGAGTTGCTTGGTTTTATTCGCCTTGACGGTAACGGCGATGGGAATGCCCTCCGGCGTGGGATCGCCGATTTTCACGGATACCAGATCGGGATGATTCACCTTGAAGCCGACGATGCGAAAGGGTTCATTATCGATGTTTTTCATCGTCAACTGCATACTTTTTTCCGAGTCGAAAGGAACCTCCCCCATAGCGAAATCGGATTGGGGCGAGAAAGACCAAACGTTGCGCACGTTGGCGATCGTATCCAATGTAACGTCGGGATTATTGGGATCGTTGGAAGAGACAATGGACGATTTGGCCATTTTCATCGTCGTAATACCCGCCGTCATGGTAACGGAAACAACGCCGGTGGCGCTTGCTGGGATGGCCGTAGCGGAAATCACGGCGGCGGTGCATCCGCAGGTAGTTCTTACTTTGGAATCGATGATAAGAGGTTCGTTTCCCATGTTGGTAAAAACGAAATGATGAACCAATTTGGAATTGGGCGGCACGGTGCCAAAATCGTAAGAGCGCGCTTTGAATTCGATGCGAGGTTGCGCCAATGCCGGAACCGCGGTAACGGCGGCGCATAACGCAAGCGTCAACAGTATGGGAATATAACGCATAATCATTTTCATCCTTTACCATAAGAATTCATGGCCATATTCCAGCCTCATCAAAATAGTAGCATTCTCCCTCCAAAGAACCAAGCGGATGGAAGGAATGATGAGTGATGAATGATGAATGATGAATGAGATCGTAGGATGGGTCGCGTTGTTTGACCCATCGACGAGGCGGGTGGCAAGGGCAAGGTTTTTTTGCCCTTGAATTTTCGTTCATCGCTCCTTTTTGTCATATCGATAAAAACAAATGGGGCGAGAAACGTACCCCAGCCCGCTTTACTCATCATTCATCATTTCAAAGTATTTCCCGCAGCGTTTCATCCGCCGCCAACACGGCGTTCAGGAGCGAGTGAAAGCGGGATTGGATTCGTCGCCGTTGTCGTTCTTCATCCTCATTGGCGGGACCGAGTTTTAAGAATTCGAAGAGTTGCTTGGGAGCGGCGTATTCGATCAAGTATTCCGCCGCCGGTTCGGCGAAGATTTTTTCCTGGCAATTCGCCAATTGCTTTTGCAGAGAAGGAATATCCATCCCGCCGTTTTTCTCCAGCCATTGCAGCCCTTCGCGCGCCATCTCCGCGCGCTGGGCGACGAGGCGGCGCAACAGTTCCTGAACCGGACGATCTTCAGGAGGTTTCCATGAATCCATGCGGCGGCGAAATTCATCCATCAGCGAGAGAACCGAAACGTCGCTTTCCTGTTCAATGACTTCCGCCAGCGTCATGATTTGCGTGCCCTGAATTTTCGCGCCGCCTTCGGTGGCGTCGATCACGGGCGTTGCAAAGCCGCGAAGGTCCTGCTCGATGGCCCGCAGATAGACGAGCAGGTTATGCACGGTAGGAACGGGGCGCCCGTCGATTCCCTCGACCCAAAAGAGCGTTTCCCGATGCCAACGATCTTCCGGTCCGATGAGGGGCACGTCTACGTGTTCTTCATCGCCATCCAGATAACGCGCCGTGCGGCAGAGCGCCGTCTCGGCGGCGTGAGTGCGGCCGCTCTGCGGATCGAGCGCCAAATCCTGCCCCACGAGAATCAGCGGCGAGCAGCCCCAATAGTGCGCCAGCCAGAATCCCGCCTGAGAGACCATCAGTCCCTTTTTGACGACGCCCTTGCCGCCCATCGTCCGATCCAGCCAGGCGAAGAAGGGATGCTTGTCCGTCATATAGGCTAAGCGAGTGGGAAATTTCGCCACGATTTCGGGACGGGATTCGGGATCGAAGGCGAGGATGGATTCCGGGCCGTATTCCGCGGCGGGGAAATGCTTCTCGTTCAACTCCGTAGGATCGACGGTAACGATGAAATGGGGATGGATGTTTTTCCGCCGCAGCATTTCGTAAGCCGTATCGCAGGCGATCAGCAGAAAACGATCCTGCGCTTCGCTCAGCCGATCGATGTTCTTCGATAAGGAAGGCCCAGCGGCGACGATGATAGCGGGGACGTTGCGAAACAATCCATCCGCTGCCAAGGCGCCGGGAGTTTGCGCTATCGTCTTTATATTCCCCAACAGATTGCGCAGACATAGCGGACCATCGCGGAATTTGGTAATCAATCCGCTTTGGCCGAAGCGCAAGATTTCTTGAATCGCTTTTCTTGCCCAAGCAACCCATTCGGGAAAGGCGCCCGCGCTGGCGGGAACCTCGATCAACAACGGCGGATTGGCCATGAAATCCATCAGTTTGTCGATCAAAATTCGCTTCGTCTCCGGCGGCTCCGCGCCCACGACGAATTGAACGGAGGGATGCTGCAACAAAGGCTGAAGATCGACGCTTTGCATAGCGGCGCGGAAAACGGTCAAGGAGGGTTCGAAGATCAAAAAGTTGCGCACGGCGGGACGCCGCTGCAAAAGCAAAAGCGGCAGATATCCCAAACCGCAACCCATCAAGATAACATTATGCGCCGCGTCCAGCTGAGGAATCTGGGCGAGAAATTCCCGGCTATAAGCGAGAGGATCGCCGGGATGATGCAAAGCAAGCGCCTGATTAGAAGTATGGACAATCAGCGTTGGCTCAGACGCCTGCGTGGTTTGCAGAGAGATTCGCGCATCCTCTTCGCCGCTTTGAATTCGATGAGCCAATTCGAGATTCTTTTGACGCAAGAGATGCAGATTGTTTTCGTAGAGAGTCATATCGCGCCAAAATCATCCTTAAAAATACGACGAGGGAAGAGCGGTATGGATCGAAGAATGGCTCGGCGGGAGCCTCGCCCTCCCTTCTTGTTCAAATGCAAATTATGGGAGAGCGAATCTCCTGATGAGCCGCCATACCAAGGAATGGCTCTCGGCGATGGCAGGAAAAATAACCCTAAAGCCCCGCCGTTGAAACGGCGGGCTATTACCGTTTGCCCCTTTAAAGGGGCATTTGACCATAGCCCAGCCTTTCAAGGCTGGGATTAGAAATTTCGTGCAATTCGATTTATTTCATGTTTTCGCGATTCAAAAACAGCACAGATAAAAAGCCTATCGCCACTCTGGGATGAGTATTCCGACAGGCAGGCAAGATGCCTGCGCTCCCAGGCTGCGTCCTATGTGTTACTCGTACAGACACCAATCCTTCATTGCCGAAGCGCCGGGATCTTTCGCATCGAAAATCTCGCCGTTGCCCCATCGAATCCAATCCACGGTAAATACGCCAGCGCTGGGTCCGGGGAAGCCGAGATCGACTCTCCCGTAGGGACTAGCTTCCGGCCAACCCACCCATCCAGTATTGTGAAAGACCACTTTGGGAGCAGAAAAATCGCGGTTGAGGTATACCTCATAAACGCTTAAAAGCAAATTGGCGTTGGCGTCGTTAGGATCGATAATCAAAGAATCGCGGGCGGCTTCATCGAAACGGCAGACAAAGGTATAGGTTTGGAACTGGGTATTGTCCGCCTCTGCGCTGGGATCCGTGGCTAACGCCCAAGCGCCGAAGCGGGTTTGAGCGAAAGCGGGCTGCCATGTCTCTCCGCCGGGATGGAACGGATCGTTCATCATGCAGGCGATGGTGGCTTTGGGAAATTCGGCGTCCGCGCCAGTCCCTACAGCTTTATCGACGCGCAGCCGCGCTTCCACCGTGTAGGGGACGGTCCAATTCGCATCGTGCACGAGATAGTAATTGCCGCTATCCCGCTGGTCGGCGATGGTTACCGTGCCATCGGCGTTTTGTTTGATATAGGTCTGGACGCCATCTTCGTTGGCGCCGGAATTGGAGCCGTAAGACGTCCAACCTTCCGACTGGTAATTGTCGAATGGAGAGGAATATTGCCATTCGCCTATATCGTTCTTGGCGAAAAATTCGCTTTGCCCAAACGCGATGCCGGTACGGTACACGCCTGCAGCATTATCTCTACCGCCGCGAGCCATGATAAAGCGTCCATCGCCTAAATAAGCGATCGAGGCGGAGTAATTGCGCTGATCGTTCCATGCGCCGCTTGCGCCGACTTTGCCGACTCCCGCAATGGGATTTTCCCATAATTCCCAATCGTAGCCGTTAGCCGATACTAAATATTGGATACTCGTATTGTCGACAAAGGCGAACATGCGACAATCGTTTTGCGCCATTTGAAAAACCTGGGTAGGCTGGGCGGCGAAGAGGGGATCGTTGGCAACATTGACGTACCCCCATTCGACGAAGGAATAACCATCCAACGATGAGGCGTATAAAATGCCCGTCGATCCGCGATAATACATCCAAAAAGGTTCGGCGCGGCCAGGGAAATAAGCGACGGCGTGACCATCGGGATACGTTCCCAAACCGCCTCCCGACAATGCCTGCTGATTGTTTTCAAAAGCGATTCCATTGCGGCTCTCCGCCACTAGAACCTGCCATACGTCTCCGGGATTTCCATAGTAATAAATACGATAAGGATAGTTCCATTCGGGATTGTATAAAACGACGGGACGGCCTTGAGTACTGCTGCCTTCCGTATTCAAACCAGAAACCGCCGCGCCGGGCGCCCATTTGACGCCATCGGAAGAATAAGAGTAGGCGATGCCGTTAATGCTGGCGTAGTCATACCAAATCCTATACTGCGACTCCGCCGGCCAATCCCGGTTATAGAGAATGTACGGCATATAGGCGCGGTCGCCTATACCTGTAAGCGTTACCGGATTCTGTGCGTAATCCGTCCATGTAATATCCCATTTTTCCAGCGCAATCGCTTCTAAAGAAAACAAAACTCCTGCCAAAAGAATCCATGCGAACAATCGTTTCCCCATCATGATGCTTTCCTTTCCGTAAAGATTTCATTGCCGAACAACGTGGCCAAACCGAATAGGTTAATTGTTGCGAATGATCGCATATTTATTTTAGGAAAGCAAGACGAATTCGTAAAATGAGATTTATTTTTGTCTGTATATAGAAATGTGGACTATATCAAGCGGAAAAAGTAGAAGAGCCATCCTGGCTCTTTCATTCCTTATGATGCGGGAACCTCTTTAATTCTTCTTAAGGCGTTTAAAAAAAGCAAGCGTCTCGCTTGCCATATTGATACAGGCGAGACGCCTGTTTTACCCCTATTAGGAAAAATCATTCCCAATAGAATCACTAGGATGATTTACGACGGCTATTACTCTTCGTAAGTCCGCTTTAGACGTTCGACGATGGATGCGTCCGCCAGCGTCGTCGTGTCGCCCAGCGTCTTGCCTTCGGCGATGTCGCGCAATAGGCGCCGCATGATCTTGCCGCTGCGAGTTTTGGGCAAATCCGCGGAGAAGATGACTTTTTCCGGTCTGGCGATGGCGCCGATCTTTTGCGTTACGTGATCCTTGATCGACTGTTCCAACTTGCCGTCCGCGTTGTACCCTTCCTTCAACGTAACGAACGCCGCGATGGCCTGCCCTTTCAGTTCGTGTTGAATCCCGATCGCCGCCGATTCGGCGACGGCCTTATGATCCACCAATGCGCTTTCCACTTCCATCGTGGATATCCGGTGTCCGGCGCTGTTGATTACGTCGTCCACGCGGCCCAGAATCCAGAAATAGCCATCCGCGTCCCGCTTGGCGCCGTCTCCGGCGAAATAGGCATGATCGTACTTGCTCCAATATTGTTGTTTGTAGCGTTCGGGATCGCCGTAGATTCCGCGCAGCATGGACGGCCAGGGCGATTTCAAAACCAAGTATCCGCCGCCCGTCTCTACGCGCTCGCCGGTTTCCGTCAGGATGTCCGCTTCGATTCCCGGAAACGGAATCGTCGCGCTTCCCGGCTTAAGGCGCGTCAAACCCGGCAGCGCCGTTATCATAATGCTGCCGGTTTCGGTCTGCCACCACGTATCGACGATGGGGCATCTCTCGCCGCCGATGGTTTTATGATACCACATCCACGCTTCGGGATTGATCGGCTCTCCCACCGTTCCCAGCAGCCGCAGCGAACTCAGATCGTGTTTGGCGGGCCACTCGTCGCCCCATTTCATGAAAGCGCGGATGGCCGTGGGCGCCGTATAGAAAATCGATGCGCCGTATTTTTCCACGATCTCCCAAAACCGGTCGCGGTCGGGCCAGTCGGGAGCGCCCTCGTACATGATCTGCGTGGCGCCGTTGAGCAGCGGGCCGTAGACGACGTAACTATGTCCCGTCACCCATCCGATATCCGCCGTGCACCAGAAAACGTCGTGCGGCTTGAGATCGAAAACGTATTTCGTCGTGGCGTAACAGCCGGTCAAATAGCCGCCGGTAGTGTGGATGATCCCTTTCGGTTTGCCGGTGGTTCCCGAAGTGTAGAGAATATAAAGCATATCTTCGGCGTCCATCGGCTCCGGTTCGCAATAGGCTTCCGCCTGCTGCATCAAGCGGTGATACCAATGATCGCGCCCTTCTTTGACGTGCAAGGGAAAGTTGCCCCGCATCACGATGATGACATGCTCGATGGAAGGCGTTTCGCGCAGCGCGAAATCCGCGTCGTGCTTGAGGGGAAGCAGGTTGCCCCGCCGGTATCCCCCATCCGCCGTAATCAACACTTTCGCTTGCGCGTCGTTGATGCGATCGCGCAGAGCGTCGGGACTGAATCCGCCGAAGACCACCGAATGCACCGCTCCGATCCGTGCGCAAGCCAGCATTCCGATAACCAGTTCGGGAATCATCGGCATATAAAACGCCACCCGGTCGCCTTTCGCTACGCCCAGTTTCTTGAGGCAATTCGCGAATTTATTGACGTCGCGATACAAATCCCAATAAGTCAGCGTCCGTTGCTCTCCCGGCTCCCCTTCCCAGATAATCGCCGCTTTATTGCGGATGCCGTTATGAATATGCCGGTCGAGGCAGTTATAGCTGGCGTTGATCTTCCCCCCCGCGAACCAGCGGGCTAACGGCGGATTCCATTCCAAAACCGTATGCCACTTTTCGAACCAATCCAATCCTTCCGCCTGCTGCGCCCAAAACGCTTCCCGGTCTTGAGCCGCCGACTCGTAAAGCGAACGATCCGAAGCGTTCGCTTGTTTTTGAAAAGCTGAGGAAGGATCGAAGATTCGATCTTCCCGCAACAAATCCTCTATCCCCATCCTTTGTTTCAACGCCTCGTCACTCATGCCCATACTCCTCCGTCTTCGAAAATAACTTGTCTATAAATTGTATAGAAATTATTTTAGAAACCAAAATTATTTGCAAAATGGATTCCTGTTAAATAATCGGAAGATATGACTTCCCCCAGCGGAAAGCGAATCATTGGACCAGAGCAACGCCTACCTTATTGATGGAAATGAAAAAGAAAATCGCCTCAACGACGCGGAAGATGGATGGGGATGCTCTGCGATGGGTTTTTAATTGAAGAGTTGTTTTATTTCGTATAATATAATGATTAAATGATGACATCGTGATAGTATGAGAAACGTAACTAAAATGGATAATGGCTCTTATAGATATTTGTAAAGAGACTCCATGATGAATCGACATGAATTCGAACTATTGAGAGACTTGCCCGGCAAAGAAATCACTTCGGACATCGTTTTCATTTCCGATAAGTACGCATCGCCTAACTTAATTTTCGAGCCAGTGATCGTTCAAAATCCGTTGGAATGGGAAGTGCTGCTAAATGGAACGTATAAACCTGAAATTCCTTCCGTTACATTCAATTTTGTCGTTAAAGGCGTGGGTCCTATCTGCCGTCTATGCGTCAATAGTAGAATCCATAAAAATTCTGGTCGAACTCATAAACACGATTTGCAGGACGATAACGATCCAAGAAAAAATCTCCCCTATTCCATTCCTCGTCCGGACTTGAATTTGAAGGAATACTCGGTGCGTAAGATATGGGAGATTCTTTGCCAGCAGGCGAACATCCGCCACAGCGGACATTTTATCGATCCAGCAGGAGATCGATTATGAATTACTCATGCGAAGAAATCAGGTCTCTTGTAAGCCGTTTTTCATTGGTTCAAGAATGCGACGCCGTTAAAAATGGAATGTTGCGCATCGCCACTCCATTTCAATACGCCAATGGCTCGCAAATCGATCTTTTTTTAGGAGAAGATAAAACGATGTTTGAAGGTTGGATGCTTACGGATTTGGGACAAACAACCGCCTATCTACTCGACTTGCACGTCAAATCTTGGACTACCAAAAAACGGAAGCAATGGACGTCGGATATTTGCGAGTCATTAGACATACGGCAAAATGCCGGAGCCTTATTCGTTTATATAAAAGAACAAGACATTGACCATCTTCCCTCTTCGATCGTTCGTTTAGCGCAAGCCTGTATTCGAGTATCCGATTTGGCGATGACGCAACAATTTCGCAGCGTCCATCCTTTTCGAGAAGATTTAGAAGAATTTATCGCTAACTTGGATGTTCCCTATGAAACATCGAAGGTTTTCCAGGGTAAATACGACAATCAAGTCGAAGTCGATTTTCACGTAATGGGGAGAAAGACATCCTCGTTAATATTGACGTTATCCACTGCAAACGCTGTAGCGGCGCATGGCCTTTGCAACGAAGTCTTTCGACGATGGTACGATCTATCAACGCTGCGAGAGAAGCACATCTTCATAACGGCTTACGACACGGACAATAATGTTTTTCGCGAAGAGGATATATCTCGCGTGGGAGAATTATCGAGCGTATTGGGATTTCCCGCCGAGTATCAACAATTGGAAGATATATTAGCGGCTTGAGGCGGAACCTCATTCCATCGGCGAGGCGGGGAGGGTGAGGATGAAGGCGGCGCCTTGGCCGGGTTCGTTATCGCAATGGATTTCGCCGCCGTGGGCTTCTACGATTTTTTTGCAGATGGAAAGGCCGAGGCCGGTTCCCTTCTCTCCCTTGGTGGAGAAGAACGGCTGCCAGATGTTTTCCAAAATCTCCGGGGGGACGCCGCCGCCGGAATCCATGACGGCGATGCGAACGCCGTTTCCTTTTTTCTTGGCGGAGAGGCGGATGACGCCGCTTCCCTTCATGGCGTGGGCGGCGTTGCGGATAAGATTGATAAGCACTTGGACGAGTTTTTCGGAGTCGCAACGGATGGGAGGGCAGTCGTCTGCGGCGATTTCCAGCGTCATGTTTTTGACATCGGGATCCAGTTCGACGATGCAGGAGATTTGCTCGAACAATTTGGAAACGTCGGCGGCATGGGTATGGATTAGAACTTGATCCTGCTTGGCGAAATTTTTGATTCCGTCGAGGATATTGACAATGCGTTCCGCGGCATGACAAGTGTTTTTGGCGATGGTATTGACCAATTCATCTTCTGCGTATTTTTCTTGCAGGATTCTAACGCCCATCACCACGCACATCTGATTATTGACCTCATGGGCAATACCCGCCACTACCTGGCCCACGGTGGCCAATTTTTCAAGGTGGATGATGTTCTTGTATAACCTGCGGTTTTCCAAGGTGAGTTCCATCGACTCCAACGCCCGTTGGACGGTCATCAGCAGATCGTACCCCTCCCAAGGTTTGGTGATATAGCCGTATACGCGGCCTTTGTTGATGGCGCCGATCAAATCGTCCGTATCCGTGAAGCCGGTAAGAATGATGCGGGGAACGTCAGGGTAGAGATGGATGGTTTTTTCGAGAAACTCAACACCCGTCATTTGGGGCATGCGCTGGTCGGTAATAATTAAGGATATCGGATTCCGGCGAAGAATCTCCAAGCCTTCCATGCCGCTTTGCGCCGTAAGAACTTTGTATTTCGTCCTTAAGGTGCGGTAAAGCGCGTCCAGGTTATATTTTTCGTCATCCACGCAGAGGATGGCGTGCTTGCGGGACATCGGCGATACTCCATGAAATCCTTTCTGGATCGAAAAAGGTTTCGAGCTTTGAAACTTACCATGATAACGCCGAAAAATATAGGTTAACTCATGTTGTGCGCGAAGACCATTTTTTAAGGAAAATGCCTTTTTAACAATTCAATTCCCAAGATGGGGTAAAGTTGGACAAGGGTTGATTTGGTTGAACTTAAACTCCCTCACCCTAACCCTCTCCCAAAGGGCGAGGGGATGGATATTCATAACATGAGAGATGAATTCCCATATCTCTTGTCATCATCAAAGGGAGATAGGGCGTCATGGCATGGGAAAATCGACTTTGGGGGTTCCGGGGACGTATCGGCGGATGATGCCGATGCTGTAAAGACCGTTGGACGCATCGAAGGGATGCCAATCGCCGGTGCTGGCCCCTTTGTAGGTGGATGTCGGCCCCAATCCGATGAGGACGCCTATCGCCTTGCGCCGAGGGCCGAAGTCGGGGTTGATAGAGGGATCGAAATAGTTAGGCGCCAGGCCGCTCCAATAACGCTTGTCGTAGGGGTCCCAGTGGTGTTGTTGTTTGGTTAAGTTCAAACGGCCGGATACGTCGAATAGAGTTTTCGCTTCAGGCATTTGTTGGAAAGGATCGAATATAAAGCTGGAGAGATAGGCCACCGGCGTGGTGAGCCACCAATTCTGATTCACTTCGTGAGAATGGGGAGGATTGTCGTTGGCGTCGAGCGAATATTGCAAGATCGCCGTTTCCATTGTTTTTTGATCGGCCATGGAACGGGAGATTTTGGCGCGGACTTGCGCGTTGAGAAAATTGGGAACGGCGATGGCGGCCAAAATTCCGATAATAGCGACAACGATCAACAATTCAATGAGCGTGAAACCCGGTTTACGATTCATTTTTTTCTCCTCGCCGTTCCCGCTAGGTAAAAGAGAGTTCTGCGCTTCGATTGAAGTTCGCCGACTATGCCATTCGCGTAAAGATCAAAGGCTGGCTTCGCCACGCCTTTGCCACCCAACCACCCGCCATTTGAAAATCAATACAATCGATTCTCTCATAGAAAAAAGTTTTCGTCAATGATTTTTCAGATTTTGACAGCTGAATTGTTTCTCAAGCCTTACGAACTTTGTTTTTAGAAAAAAAACAATTGACGTCTCGACGGTTATCGTGGGAAAATGACCTATTGCGCCGCCAACGAAACTCGCCCCGTTGGGAAGGGAGAGAACGAGACGGAGTGACGCGAGTTCAAAGGAACTATCATGAAACGAAAAGGTTTTACATTGATCGAACTCTTGATCGTTGTGGCGATCATCGGGGTTTTGGCCGCCATCGCCGTTCCCAATCTGCAGCGCGCCCGTTTGCAAGCGCTGCTGACCCGCATCATCACCGATATGAAAACGCTCGACCAGCAGGTCAGCATCTATCAGCTGGACAATGGACGTCCGCCGATTTCGGATTATATTAAAGGGAAAAACAGCGTTACGGCGCTGTCGACGCCCGTATCCTATATGTCCTCCATTCCCATCGATCCGCATAGGCTGAATCATGCCATCGCCGAGACGAACGGCGTCTTTTACAACTACTGGTACAATGAGGAAGACCCTTCCAAACGCTACAATACAGGGGGATCGGAATGGCATACGCAAGGCTGGCATATTTACTTTCTGTCCGTGGGCATGGATCACGACATCGATTGGGTTACTTACCATCCTACGAACGGATTGGACTCCAATGGCGACATACGTTATTTCACGCCCAAGCGGCTTTCCGATTGGCAGGACTCTTTATAAATGATGAGTGATGAATGATGAGTGATGAAAAAGAATAAAAGGAATGCAGCATTAGCGTCGATGACGCGGCGCTTTGCAAGGCCAAGGATATGGAACGCGACCGTAATGAAATAGGATGCCTCTGAAGTTCTGCCCATGGATTTTACCTTTTTTCGATAAAATCGATCATGGGTTTTAGGGGGGGCGCGGTTTCGAGGGGCGGCGTTTCGAGGGCGCCGTAGACGGCCCAGGCGGCGGCGTAGACGCAGTCGTCATGCGCCTTGCCGGAAGCGGGATGGCCGAAGGAGATGCGTCCGTTGGATTCGCGGCGGTATTCGAAGGCTTGCAATTCGCCGAAAAATTCCGGCGGCAGATCATTGGAGAGTTCGAGCAATCCCTGCTTGAGCAGACGGTGCATTTCGTGGAAGGCTGTCTGTTGCAGGCTGGAAGTGGGAGCGACGAGCATCGTTTCTACACCCAGCGCCTGGCAATGTTCCGCCAAGGCGCGGCCTTGGAATTGCTCGATGACGGCGGCGGCGACGCCATACTTTTCGATCAGGCGCGCAGCCTCTTGGCGGATTTCGGCGTCGGAAGCCTGCTGCAGGATGGAGAGATCGATGAGGCGATAATGGTCTTCCCCGGCGCCGCCGTTTTCCACCCGCCACTTGGCGGCGACGGCCAAAGCGTTGCGGTCGTGGGCGCAGCTGTAGGAGAGGGCTAAATCCGCGCCCAGAACGCAGACGGCGTCGTCCGGCAAAGCGGAGGCTTCGACGCAGTTGGGATCGATGAGGCCGGAAAAGAGGCCGTAGGCGCCGTCCACCCATTCGCCGAGCACTTCCGCCCGGAATTCCAAATCGTTTTTCGTGCGGCGCAAGCGCTCGATTTCCTGCGGCGTGATGGAGGGATTGGCGGAGCTGGGGCATTGGAAAACGGCGATGCCGGCGCCGGGATCGTTCGCTTTTTGGATGTATTCGTAAACCCAAGAGCCGATAGTGCTGGGCGAAGAAACAATGTAAATGCGCCCCGTTTCGCGCGGGGTGGTAATCAAGGCGTATTCGACGGCTTTGCGAATTTCATCGCCTTGCTCCATAAAACAGGCTTCGTCCAAGATGACGGTCATGCCGTTGCACTGGCCGAAGGTTTTGGGATGATAGCCGCGAATGGTGTCGGGATTGGCGGGCAGCAGTTTGATGACGGAGCCGTTTTGAAACGTTACTTGTTCGTTGGAGATGGATTGGACGTACTCGAAGAGGGGCGACTCGCGGATGAGATCGAGCAGCCGGGCGCCGAAGTCGGAACTCATGCGCTGGCCGGAGGAGACGGCCAGGACGATGTGATGCTCCTGGATGAGGGCATTGTGCAGCGCCTTGACCCGCGCCGCCGCCGATTTGCCCGCGCCGCGTCCGGCGATGAGAAGGTTCATGCGTTTTTGGGAAAGGCATAATTGCTTTTGATGTTCGAGCAATTCCATGCCCAACGCTTCTTTGGCGAAGACGGAGATATCGTCTTTCCAGGGAGGAGGAAGAGGAATTTTGCGATCTTCGGCGGGCGAATTTAATTTATCTTTTTTGGCGGAGGCGTTTTTTTTTATACATTTCTTGATGGAGAAATACAAACGGAGGTGACTTTGGTAGAGTTTGTGCAGGGATTGGATTTTGCCGTCGAGGATGTCATCCGCCGACATGAGTTTTTCGGCGATATTTTGAATAATCGATTCCAATACCTTCAATTGAGCAGCGAGGAAATTCGGTTTCTTGGCGGGGGCTTGGCAGTCGTTCGTTAGCATGATTATCCTTGCACGCGCCGGGAAGGCGCGGGACGATAGCGATGGATGACAACTCTACAAATAAAAAGGGAAGCGGCAATTGGGAGGGGATAACGGAATGATGAATTATGAATTTTGAATTTTGAATTTTGAATTTTGAATTTCGTTCGCTTTTAAATCGCGAAACCGCGAAAATATTTGAATTTCACGAAATTTTCGAATCACGGATTTCACGGATGATTTTGGATTTCACGGAGAAAAACTTTCCCAAGCGCAATCCTATTTATCGCCTTTTTTCGCGTCATTCTTTTTTCTTTCGCGTTTTCGCGATTCAAAAACGCAACCAAATTTGAATTCTCAAGGAAGTTTTTGAATCCTTTGTTCAAATTACAGGTTAAGACGCAAGTTAATGGATTTTCCATATAAAAAGACAATCCGGCTAGGTTCTCTAAAGGAGAGTCCTGGCCGGATTTTTTTTGTTGAAAATCAAATGGCGGATAGTCGAATTTTATAACTTCGGGAAGCCCCAAGGTTCGCGGCGGGGACGGTCGATGTACGTATTGGCGTCGTCGTCTCCGATGAAATTTTCGTTTTTGGGGTCCCATTTCAGTTTGCGCCGCGTCCAACGGGCGATGTTGATGAGATGGCAAACCGAAGTAGAACGGTGGCCGATTTCCACATCGGCGATGGGCAGTTGGCGGCTGCGTATGCAATCGAGCCAGTTCTGCTGATGATAGAGGCTAACGGGCAATTTGATTTCCGCATCGGCGATGGGTTCTTTGGCGATCTCTTCGGGATCGGCTTTGTATTTTCCGCGATCGACCAGAATAGAACCTTTGTCGCCGACGAAGAGTCCGCCGCCTTCGGGGCCTTTGCCGTCCGTGATGACTTCAACGCCGTTTTCGTAGCGCAGATGGACGAAGAGGTCTAATTTCAGCGAATTGACTTCCGCCCAGATTTCCGTGGGGCCGCTTTCGTCCATGCCCAATCCCCATTGGATGATGTCAATGCCGTGCGCTCCCCAGCCGGTTACTTCGCCGCCGGAATAGGGCATGATGGAAATCCAGCCGGGCTGGGCGCGGGGAGTGAAGATGTCTTTGTGATAGGCGCGCGGCGCCGTCTGCCCCAGCCACATATCCCAATCCAAGCCGTCGGGAACGGGCTGCGCCGGGAACGGCTGATCCCAAGGGCTGGGATAGTTGGCGGCATGGACGGTATGAATTTTTCCCGCCCGTTGGTTGCGCGCCAGTTCGCAGCCGATGCGGCATTCCTTCATGGAGCGCTGCTGGCTGCCGCATTGCACGATGCGCTGATATTTGCGCGCCGCTTTGACCATCTCGCGGCCTTCGCGGATGGTCAGGGTCATGGGTTTTTCCACGTAAACGTCTTTACCCGCCATGCAGGCGTGAATGGCGTTCAAGGCGTGCCAGTGATCGGGCGTGGCGATGACGACGGCGTCCACCTCTTTGGATTCCAGCAATTTGCGGTAATCCTGATAAGTCTTCCAATTCTTGCCGCTCGCCGCTTGTTCCATGCGGGGCTTGTACAAATCGCTGATGGCTACGATTTGCGAGCCTTTGGATCCCCGAAAGTCTCCCATCAACTGTTGGCCGCGGCGTCCCACGCCGATCCAGCCAAGGCTGATCGCGTCGTTGGGACCGGCGAGAACGCGGGAGGGCAGGATCATGGGCGCGGCGATGGCGGCGGCGCCCGCCAAGTTAAACGTGCGGCGAGTCATTGATTTGGCGTTGTTCATGCGAATCTCCTTTTTGTATGTTATTTTCCGGCTTGAGCATTATAAATCGTTTAAAAGTAGTTATGGGCGGAAAAAACCTTGCCCTAGTTATTCCGGAAAAATCAAAGGCAGGCTTCGCCTTGCCTTTGCCACCCGGCCACCAGTCCAAAAATATTTGCGCGTTTAAGCGAATTCTTTTTCGATGAGCGTCAGGGCGGCGCGCATATAGCCGATGGCGTAGGCCATTCCGGCGTGCCAGGGCGCATTGCAGGTCATTTGCGGCGTATGATCGGGGATCAAAACGCCGTTGTAGCCGTTTCGGCGCAGGATGCGCAAGGCCTCGATCATGTCGAGGTCGCCTTCGTCGATAAACACTTCATGGTAGCGCGGCGCTTTGCCTTTGACGTTGCGGAAATGAACGTAGGCGATGGCGTTTTGCCGACTGTAGCGATCGATCGCTTCGTAGATATCGCCCTCGGTCATTTCCTGCAGCGAGCCTAAGCAGAATTCCAAGGCGTTGCTCGGGCTGGGAACTATATCCAACAATTTTTGATAAAGATGAGGTTGATTGACCAACCGAGCCGTTCCCCGCAGGGAAGAAACGGGCGGATCGTCGGGATGCGCCGCCAGCATTACGCCCGCTGCTTCCGCTACGGGCGTTATCTCTTTCAGGAAAGCTTCCAGCCTTTGCCATAACTGTTCGGCGGATACGGTTCCAATCGTCCCCGGTTCTGCTTGGGGATCATAAACCATGTTCCACACATGGCCTTTGGGAATGGGCGTTTCCGGCGGACCGTCCGGTCCCAGAAAAGCCACGGATTCGGCGCCGCCGCGGGCGAAGGGGCCGGTTACGTGCCCCCAGACCCCGGCGATGCTGAAGTTGTAGCCCATAATCGGGATTCCCACTTTTCCGATTCGTCGAATCAGGGTCTTCAAGTTTTCCATTTGCTCCTGCTTGCGGGGACCGTCCAGCAAGACATCATACCAGTGGGAGGGATCGAAGTTCTCGATCGCTTCCAGTTCCAATCCTTCTTCGTTGATGGACTTTTTTAAATCCTGAAGTTCTTCTTCCGTCCATAATCTATTTTGATTCGCCGTGATTCCCCAGTTGCGGGTTTCGTCGGTTCCATGCAGCAATTCATGATGAAAATAATCTACTAAATGAGCGACGATATGCGTGCATCCCGCTTGCCGGGCGAAGTGGAAATTGTCCTTCGTCAACATTTGGCGGTACAAACCCAAACCGATTTTCATTCCTTCGCATCCTTCCTGAATTAAAAACCGATGCTAGTTCCGCCGTCTACGGGCAGCACGATTCCCGTAACGTACTTAGCGGCGGGAGAGCATAGATAAAGCGCGGCGAAGCCAATATCCTCCGGCAATCCCCGGCGTCCCATCGGGGTGCGATCCATCGCTTTGCGAAGGCGTTGGGGATCGTCGTCGAAGGCGCGGCGGGAGATTTCGGTTTCGATGAAGCCGGGGGCGATGGCGTTGACGCGCACGCCGCGGGGAGAGAATTCCACCGCCAGCGAGCGCACAAGTCCCATGATCGCCGATTTGGCCGCGGAATAAGCGGCGACTTGAGGAATTCCGAACAACGACGCCATCGAAGCGATGAAGAGGATCGAACCTTTGCCGCGTTCCAGCATTCCGACGGCGGCGGCTTGCGTCAGGGCGAAGGCGCCTTTGACGTGCGTATCGGTGACGCTGGCGAATTCCGCCGGGGAAATTTCTAACGCGGGTTTCTTGAAGTGATTGCCCGCGTTGTTGATGAGGATGGTCGGCGCTCCGATTCGCGCGGAGAGATCGGCGATGAGCGCGTGGGCGTCGCCAGCGGCCACGTCGAATGTTGCGCTATAGGCTTTTTCTCCTATCTCGCGCGCCGCCTCGCGCAAGACGGATTCGCGGCGTCCCGCAAGAATCACTTGCGCCCCCGCTTGCGCCAAGCATTTGGCCATCGCCAGGCCGAGGCCGGTTCCTCCGCCAGTGATCAAGGCGATTTCGCCGTCGACTCGAAACGGATCCATGCTTACGCCTTTCGACGAAAGAGAATTCATTGAATATTAATTATGAGCCTCTTGCAAAACTATATTATTCCTCCCCCAAGCTTGGGGGAGGTTAGGAGGGAGTTGAGATAAGTCTAAGAAAATCAACCCCCCTCTAACTCCCCCCAAGCTTGGGGGGAGAATTGAAAAGAAAATTATACCATTTTTGCAAGAACCTCTTATGAATCGTGTTACTATTTAGCCGTATGAAGAGAAGAAATACGAATTTATTATTTCGCCCTTTCAGGGTTTAAGGTTTTGGTTAATCCTGTTCCCAGGCCGTTGGCCTGGGCTATCATATTTCGCCCTTTCAGGGCTTAAAAACAAGGATTTCTCTTCAATCGGGTAAACTGTTACCGAATCGCCAAGGCTCTTTCTGATTCTTTCGTTGTTTTCAATGTTCGGGGCGCCTTGGCAGTGGATTGGCGGGGCATCAATTTGACTCCCAGCCACACCGTTTCCTGTACGCGCTTGGGATTTTGGATGCGTTGAAGCAGCAGCTGCACGGCGCGCGCGCCCATTTCTTGTTTTTCGATATGGACCGTGGTCAAGGTCGGGCGGCAATGTTCGGCGCCGGGGATATTGTTGATGCCGCAGACGCTGACATCTTTGGGCACGTGGAATCCCAGGTCTTGCAACTCGTTCATTGCGCCGATGGCGATCATATCGTTTCCCGCCGCGACGACGCTGAAGGGAAGCGAGCGATCCAAGGCTTCGCGGATCATGGCGCGTCCGGATTGGGAATCTTTGCCGCTTTTGAGGATATGGACGCTGCGTCCGTACTTATCGACGAAAATCTCTACGAAGCCCGCCAATCGGTCTTCGTAAGCGACGTTTTCCGGCTCTCCGCTGAGATAGAGACAATAGCGATGGTCGAGTTCGACGAGATGGCGTCCTAAGATTTTGCCGATTTCCTTTTGATCGTAGCTGACGGCGTCGTAAGGATAGTCGGGAGAGCAATAGTTAAGAAGAACGCAGGGAATGCGGATTTTACGGAGATAATCCAAAAAGGCGGGCGGCATTTGTCCCGCGACGATCAATCCCGTCAGTTTATTCAAGAAGGAATAACGCTTGGAATAGCTGTCGGCGCCGTCGAGGTTTTCCCCTTTGACGAAAGCTAGATGAAGGCCGTGTTTTTGGGCTTCCTGCGTGACGCCTAAGAGAATGTGAGAGTAAAACGGATCTTCTTCGATGTAGCGATGGGGCCGCAGGGCGAAGCCGATGGAGGTTTGAACATGGCTTAACGGCTCTTTGGCGACGACGAATGTTCCCCGTCCCCGTTCGGCGACGACGAGTCCCTGTTTGCTCAAGGCTTCCATCGCCCGGCGCACCGTCATGCGGCTGAGGCCGGAGATATCGCAAATTTCGTTTTCCGGCGGGAGGGATTCGCCGATCTGAATAAAGTCGCTGCGGATAAAATCCTTAATCTGCCCGCACAATTGTTGGTAGACGGGAATGGACGAACCGCGGTCGATCGTAATTTTGAATTGAGAGATATCCTTCAAGGTTCCCGCGTCTCCATGCGCACAACCTGATCCACAGAAAGCAATCAATAGCGAAAAATTTCTCTTTTTTTGGCATATTACCATAGACATTTAGGAAAGTAAATCGTTTCGCTCTATAAAAAGAATCGATAGGTTTTATGAGGGCGATTTAATATAAGATATTTATAATCAATAAGTTATAATAATACATATTAAATTTTACAAAAGAAAAATTTCCGCTTGACATTGTTTTTTTTGCATGGTAATCTGATTTCGATAGGTATTTGTCTATACATGTTGATATGGATTTTTCTGGCAAGAATCCTCGGCGGCAACGATGAATGGTTCACGCTTGGTTGAATCCGCCGTTGGAGATTGCATCGATTGATGGCTTGAAAGGGGACAATTTGCTTCTGAAGTCCCCGCTATCCTCATATGAGTTATAAATTAATCGATATTCAATTGCCTTTTGTTCAAGGAGATAGAAACGATATGGATGAAAGGGGGTGGTGCTTCGAACACTAATCAAACGGCGGAAGGACCAAAAGAGGGCGCGGAGAATAAGGATGCGGCGCCTTCTAGTAGTCTGTTTCAATTGATTTTAATAGTTGCTTTCTTAAGAAAGCGCCCTCACCCTAACCCTCTCCCAGAGGGCGAGGGAACAATTTCAAAAGAAACAAAGCACTAGTTGCAGGAAGAGGGCATCCGGGATAGCCAATTTTACTGAGCCATTTTAATGAAGAGGAGGAATAGATATATGCGAGTTTCCAAATTTTTCGGATTAGGATTGATCGTCCTGTTGCTTGCTTCGAGCGCAGGAGCGCAGGATATCACGTTTTACTTTTCCGCCGGTGATTTCAGCGGTCAGCCCGACCGATTCGGCAATACGTTCGTCGTCGGCCCCGCTTCCGCCATCGATCCCCGGCCCTTCGGTAACGAAGCGTTGGCCGACGTGTATTTCGACGAGGACAATTTGTGGTTGATCTATAAAGTGGAAGGAAACACTCTTCTCGTTTCCCATGCGCCGGGGTACTGGGAAGACGCGCCGGAAATTTACATGGAAATCACGGCGGCGATGGCAGGGAAATACGAAGTGATCTTCAATTTTTTGGATTCCAATACCGCGGCGGGAGAAGGCCCCATCCAAGCGGCATTGGGAGACGCTCCCTTGCAGCTTTACGACGGCAATAACACTACCCGCGCCACAGGCGGAACATCGCCCGGTTATCCTACTGTTGGCGGCGCGACATCGGGAAGCATGTTCTGGTATTCCGTTTCCTTGGGTGAAGTGACCGTCGATGCGGGCGGCAAGATCAAAGTGCGCGTGGACGATTGCCCCGGCGACAAGTTCAATCTCACATCGTCCTTTGATGTGACTTCCACTTTTCAAGGCGTTACTCTGCGCGTCATCGAATTGGGCGGGACGCTGTCCGAGGTGCAAGTCAGCCCCGGCGCTCACGAATGGACTACCGATATCAGCGGCAACAAGTTCCGCACCTGGCCTCAGGACGAAGCGGCTTACACCGTTCAGGAAGATTGGCTAACGATCACCACTCGCGTAGATGGAAACGGGATGTGGAACAAACGGGAAAAACTTGGTCCGTACGGCCCCATTCTGGAATCCTTCCCCGTCAACAATAACGACGCCATGCCTCTGCGCACCTCCGTCGTGTTCGTCAAGGGCGGGAATTATGAAGTCTATCTCAACATTGGAGATACCGGGCAGGCCAATTTCGACGAAAACGTTACGAATTCCTGTTATCTGTATTTCGCTCCCGAAGGGCAAGAGTTGAAACTCTATCATCCCAACGAAGGCGAATTCAAAGGCACGCCGGGATATAACAATTATGAAATCGCGATGGGCGAAATTTCGGTGCAGGACGGCGAGCAGACAAATTTCCTCATCGACGACACTTTCGGCGTGGCGGGTTCCACCCGATCCGTTTATCTCGGCATGAGATTCGTTTTGAAAGCGGAAGTGGTTCTGAAGGAAATTCAAATCAGTCCCGGCCCGCATGAGATGTTTACCGATATGGGCGGCAATCAATATTACACCTGGCCTCAAGATGCGGCGGCTTATCCCGCATTGGAGGATTGGCTGACGATCGCCGCGCGCGTCGATGGAAACGGAAAATGGAATCAGCGCGATAAACTCGGTCCCTACGGCCCCATTTTGGAATCCTTCCCCGGCAGCAATAACGACGCCATGCCTTTGCGCACGACCGTGATTTTTGCGCGAGGCGGAACGTATGACGCCTTCCTGAGCGTGGGCGACACGGGCCAAGCCAATTTCGACGAAAACGTTACGAATTCCTGTTTCCTGTATTTCGCTCCCGAAGGCCAGGAATTGAAACTCTATCATCCCAACGACGGCGAATTCAAAGGCACGCCCGGCTACAACCATTATGAAATGGCGCTGGGCGCCATCACCGTCGCGAACGGCGAACAGAAAAACTTTATCATCGACGATACTTTTGGCGTCGCGGGTTCCACTCGATCCGTCTATCTGGGCATGAGATTCGTGGTCAACGAAACCGCTGTGGAGTTTTGGCCTTTGTATTAAGAATAATGAGTGATGAATGACGGCTAGCAGCGCTTTGCGTGGAGCTAGCTTGGCGCGAGAAAAAGTAGGGTGGGTTGCGTTTTTTACCCCATCTCAATGGAAGAGATGAAAGAATCGATGGGTCAAACGGCGCGACCCATCCTACGAATAATGTCAGAATCAGGATATCCAGGATGAAAGCATGACCAAGATTTTTTCTTCTATCATCCCGAAAATCTTTGCCATCCCGATTCAGGCTATTGATGGATCAAACGGCGCGACCCATCCTACGAATAATGTTTGTCATAGTGGTTGACGCCTGTGTTACCCATATTGGAGGGGGTTTTCTTTTGGTGGGGCTCGCTTCGCTCGACCTACCCTACGGTCTTTTTCATCGTACAGGATGAGGTGAAGTCATGAAAAGGAAACGCGCTTTTACTCTCATCGAATTACTGATCGTCGTCGCCATTATCGGCATTCTTGCGGCCATTGCCGTACCGAATTTTCTCAACGCGCAAACCCGCGCCAAAATCGCCCGGGGCATGGCGGATATGAAAAACCTGGGGACGGCGATCGAACAATTCCGTCTTGATCGCAATATGCTGCTGGTGGATTTTTGGGATGACGACACGGAATTGGGCATCGAAAGAATGAAAAAATTCGGCATTGAACCTTATAACAACGGTCCCGACCGCACCATGATCCAAATCTTTGCGCCGCTCACGACGCCCATATCCTATATGGCGGGACTTCCCAGCGACCCCTTTAACGAAAAGACGTCGGCGAAAGATTCCGAACAGTACATCAAATACGCCAATAGTACTTATATTTACGGCGATAACGAATCCGCTTTCAGTTTCATTGGCGAAAACCATGGACTGAGCGGCTTAACCGCCGCAGGCAGCAGGGAAACAGGCCAGCGTCCGCTGCAAAAAGACGAATGGGCGCTGATGGGCATTGGACCGGACGGATTATGGCAAAGCACGATGCGGGGGATGCCCTATGAAACATCGAATGGATTGAACAGCCTGGGGGATATCGTCGTCCGCCAAGGCGGCGGGGAGCGATAGAAGCGGGGGGCCATTCGGAAAAGCGAAACGAGGAAGGAGCCGATAGCATGGATAAGCTGCATTCGCATGAAGAAGTTTTCTGTTCTTGCTGCCGCCGGGAATTTTTAGGCGCGGCGAGTTTGGCCGTGGGAAGCATGGCGTTGAATTTTTCGCGCTCCGCTTGGGCGGGCGCCGGAGAAGCGCCGCAAAAAGGAACGGCTGCCGTAATGGGCGCTTTTCTTTATCCCCCTTCCGATACGTTGCGGGTGAAAGGCGGATGGTGGAGCTGGCCGGGCAATGATTTCGACGCGGAAGGGCGGCAAAAGAAGTACATGAGCCGCATCCAAGAGATCGAAAAGAAACTGGGGATGCGAATCGAGATGGAAGAGAAGCCGATCGCTTCCCAAGAGGATGCGGATCGTTTCATCGGCAAAGCCAAAAAGAGCCAGCCGGACGCCATTCTGCTCATCCCCTTTATGAACACCTCTTTCGCACATATCGATCGGATACTCAAAGAGGTTGCCCCAAAAGCTTCCAATGAGGGAGCCGTTGCGGAACCGGGCATCCCAGCCGTTATCTTCTCTTGCCTGGGCGTGAAGCATGGGCCGATTACGCAATATCAAAAACCCGGCGTTCATATCATTCAGTCGCTGGACAATCTGGACGCTGTGGAATACGCCATGAAGATGATCAATGCGCGGCGCAAGATGAAAGAGAGCCGCATTATCAGCGTGGCGGGCAAAGAAGAGGGGAAAGAGGCCGTGGTTCCGTTTTGGGGAACGACGGTTCGCACCGTCTCCCTCGCTCGTTTCGAAGAGGAGGTCAACAAAACGGAGATCGACGGCGCCGTAAAAAAACTGGCCGCCGCTTTCAAACGCAACGCCAAGAAAATCCTGGAACCGGCCGAGCCGGAAATATTGCAAGCCGCCCGAGTCCATTTCGCCAACAAGCGCATCCTGGAAACGGAGGGGGGCGACGCTATGATGATGGATTGCCTGCGCCGGGGCGAGCTGATGCCGTGCATGAGTTTCATGACGCTGCGGGACGAAGGCATCGCCGCCGGATGCGAAAACGATCTTGGTCCGACGTTGACCTTGATGTTGATTCAGCATCTCTTTGACCGTTCCGGCTTTCAGCACAATCCCTCGTTCGAGACGGAATCCAACCACTATTTCGCTTCCCATTGCACCAGCGCTTCCAAACTGTTCGGCGCAGACAAGCCGCAACAGCCTTATCTTCTGCGCAACTACGGCCATACCAACGATCCCACCTGCGCGCCGCAGGTTTTATGGCGCGAGGGAGAAGCGGTTACGATGGCCCACATTATTCCAGCCGAGAAGCCGCAGATGCTGATTTATTCCGGGAAGGTAGTGAAGTCCTACGATATGCCTCCTGTGGGAGGTTGCCGCACCAATGTGGAGATTACGATTAACGAGTTGGACGACGCCTGCCAAGTCAAAGGGCATCACAACGTTTTGTTTTATGGCGATTATGCGAAGCGCATGCGGCAATTCGCGCAGTTGTATGGGATTGCGGCGATGGCGTAAACCTAAAGGAGAAGGGTGGGCTATTCGCTTAAAGCCCACCCGGCATAACTATACTAAGTCTTTAAAGCTGTTAATTTTCAACGTAAATCGGTGTTGCGTTTCCCAGATATTTTTGATTCGATCGGCCTCATCGATATCCAGAATGCCATGCCGAATTAAAGAAACCATCAACGTTTGCGTATCGAGCAAACTGAGTTTGGGAAACATCTTGCGGGCTATACGCCTGGCGGTTTTATCGTCCATCGCCACGGAACCATTTCTTGCAACCGCCGCAGCGATAGCGGCGGATTCGCCTTTTCCCAGACGTTTTCCCAAAATCAAGTTTGAGAACGTTACTATTTCTTTTTCATCATTGATGGAAATTACTGACAGGATTTTTTTCTTAATGGCTTTTTTTTAGAATCGAAAACTGTTGGGCGTATCGTTTTGTAATCTCCTGTTCGACATGATCCGTGATGAAGAAGGAGAAGCCGGAATGGTTTTCCAAAAGATCGGCGCGGTCAATTCGTAAAAAATTAATCAACACGCTTGTATCGAGATAGACGGATTCTTTGCCGGTCAACGCGAATCCTCGTTCAATGGATAGATTCGGCAAATTGCCTAAACGATTCAATGTCCGGGATGTCCAGCAAATCCACTATGTCGTTAAAACGCCCTTGAGAAATTTCCCCTAGGCGCAAGGCTTCCAAAGCCAAATAGGCGATTTCTTGATCGAGGCAACGGTCACACGTATTATCCTCCGATTCCTTTTTCCAAGCCCCTAAATATAACTTCCCGATATTTTCTTGCTCAAGCAAGTCTTTACACTCTGCTTGGTTGATAAATCGCAGACTCTTCAGGCGATAAGTAGCGGCTTGATAACTCACGCCAAAATGGTTCGCCACTTCCGCAGCGTCCTGACAGGTGATTATTTGCGAGCCGGATGGGGCGCGGCGGGGAACCTGAATAAGAGGAGCATTGCTTTTTTCAAGGGCGAGATCGTATACGGGAACCATATCGCGGGTTGGGTTGCCTTTGCCCACCGACGCAATAAAGGCGGTTACGCCGTTTTCGGGTAAGAGAAAAGCGGCGGCAAAGGCGTTCGCTCTCACTTCGGCTAATTCATTGCGATTATCGGTTTTCGTAACTTTGATGGATTCGCTCCTATCCAATAATGCATGAGCGTATTCATGAGCGTATGAAAAACGCTTTCGGTTTCGGGGTTCATCGATGTTGACCAGAATGGACATGCCCAACGAAGGGTGATTAAGGAACAAGCCGGAAACGCCGTTGGGCAGACTGGTTCCAGACGCCCATATTCCTTGGCTGCAAATCAATCCAGCCATATCTGGAATAGGGGAGTACCCCAGATCAAGGCGTTTTCGTTCTTGTTCTGCAATACGATTTCCTTGTTCAATGGCTTCTCCTACGTTTCGCGGCGCAAGTTCTTTATAAGCGGGGGGACCAGTACGCGCCTGGCGGTTGAGCAAGATTTCCAGGTCAGTTCCTTCACGACATATGTGGATACAGCGCGTTACTTGGTTTTTCATACGTTCATCGGCTTCAACTCCTGGCGCCATTCGGTAAAGGGCTACAAGAATATCGTCCTCTGCGCCGATAGGGTTATCCTCCGCAAGAAAATCCGTAATTGGACGGTCATAAAGGTTGGCTAATTCAGATAATTCCAGCGTTGAAGTAGACCGATTTCCGGCCTCAATTTGAACGATAGCCGTTCGAGGGACGCCGATGCGTTCAGCGGCGTTTTCCTGGGTGATGCGCGCATTTTCACGGGCTAAACGAAGTCTTTTTCCGATTAAGGCGAGCGTGAGCGGCATGAAAGAAACCTCCTCTATTAAAGAGGGGGGCGACGCAAAACGCCGGGATTAAAAAGAGATTATCTTTCGATCATCCATAACAATCCCCTCCTATAAAATCACTTAAATTATAGTATATCGTAAAAGAACATATTCGGCAATCCGATCCATATAATTTATAATATAAAATTTTTTGGATGAAATATCCATTGACGTTTGAATAAAGAACGCTATCATAAAAAGAATAAAGATTTGAGGCAAATACAAAAAAATGGAGGTTAAGCGATGGCAACGAATAAACCGAATGGCGATGGACATCGAAAAGGAGCTGTTAAAGATCGTTCGCAAACGCATAATCCTCAAAACGACCGGTGGGTAAAGCGCGATGCAAAAACAGGACAATTCATCGACCAGAAAGCAGACAACAAACCATTCAAGGGAGTCACGAAGGAGAAATAGCGATAGATGAACCTTTTGCAAAAGGCAACCGGCTTGGCGGGGGAGATTATTCTTCCTTCACCAAGCCGGTTTTTTTTAGGCGGGTATTAGTAGTTATGTTTCCCTCACCCTAACCCTCTCCCGGAAGACGTGGGAAATTAGGCGCGATGGGTTTCGTTGGCATCGGCGTCACTTGATTTCGAGATTCTTTTTGAGTTCTTCGATAATTTTGGGAAGTTGGGCTTGGATATGTTTATCCAGTTCCGCTTGCTTAATGACGGTGGCGGCGATTTGGCTGGCGGCTTTTACGATTCCGATGGGCAAGCAGACTTTAATCTTGTTTCCATTTTTTCCTTCGTCGACTTGGATGCGCAAGAATTCCAAATCTTTGCGGGTTTCATCCGTCGCTTTTTCTAGACGCAGGCTGATGTTTTCATCGCCTTCGATCTTGACGATGTCTTCGCCTTCCATTTTGCGCAGTTCTTCCAGAAAGGCGGTTAGATCCAAACCGATTTCTTTCTTGACGGCGTCCAAGGTTTCTTTAGCGAAGATGTCGATGGAGGTATAGAAGATGGAGAAGGGGAGACTGATTTTGACCGATTCGCCGTCTTTTTCTTCGATGTTCAGTTTGAACAGCAGATCTTCTTTGGGGGTTTCGGCGTAGGCGGGAAAGACTAAGGCGGCGAACACTAAGGCGAGTCCTGCGGTTATGGAGGCGTTTTTCTTGGAAAATAAACGAATGCGCGACATGGTAATGGCTCCTCTCGAATTTGGAATTGGAATGGGAAGGCGGCGTTTTCGATCGCTCTGAGTATAGATACGAGAAGACCGGGAAAATAATTCAAAAAAAAATGGAGGGACTTTGGGAGATTTGTCGCTCTGTCGCTTTATCTCTTGATTACAGTATCGCCTTTGGCGGGCTACGATTCGCTTTTAGCCCACCCTACATTCTCTGGGGGACTGGGGGACTTGGGGACTGGAAGACTTAGAAATATTGGTGGAGTTCGCTTTGCTTGATCCATCTTATGAATCTACATCGTTATTTTCCGTGTTTTTGAATGAAACCCCGGCTGTTGAGTCCGTTGGTGGGATTGTAATCGTAGAAAAGAATTCCGCTGTTGTTGACCGTATCGTAAGGAAATTCTTTGATATTAGGC
Source organism: Candidatus Omnitrophota bacterium (assembly GCA_040755155.1). Taxonomy (NCBI): domain Bacteria; kingdom Pseudomonadati; phylum Candidatus Omnitrophota; species Candidatus Omnitrophota bacterium. The sequence goes on from JBFMBP010000144.1 coordinate 107,354, forward strand.
CCCAGCGTCGTAATCATCCACTCCGCCGTCTCCTTGTTAGCGATATTGTTCCAGTAAAAAACTCTTTCCACCTTCACGCCGCCGCCGAAATCCTGAACGAAATATTCGTACCCGTAATACCAATAGCCGTGATAATCGGAAAAGGGGCTGCGAGCGGCTCCCGCGCCGATATAAGATACCGGCGTCGTCAATTGCGTCAGCAGCGTAACATGCGTCGGCTTCAACAGGATCGTGGAACCGCTTCCGGTTTGGAGAGGAGGCAGGGAGTTGTTGTCCACCCGGTACATCATCAGCGCGTTGGAGACGGCGAGAATATCCGCTTGGCTGCGCGCAATCTTGGATCGGATCATGGCGTTGAGAAAATTGGGAACGACGATCATGACCAGAATGCCAATGATGGCGACGACGACCAACAATTCGATTAACGTAAACCCTCTCGCATTCATCGCGCTCTTCCCATCTTCGCGGGATCGATTTTCAGACTATAGTTTATCATGAAATATATATTTACTATTTATTATGACAATTTATGACAAAACGGCTACATTGAAGATAGCCATTTTCCATTAAAGTATAAAATAAACTTTCCATCATCTTGGGAGGGATGACGATGAATTTGATTGGCATATCCAGAATGACGTTTGCATGGTGCTGCTTGTGGTTCGCTCTATCGCCCGTTTCGGGACAGGCCGCTCTCAATATCAATTTCGGGCAGATATTCGGCGCGGGTCTGCGCGCCAGCACGATCGCGGCTGGCGATCTGAACGGCGACGGCGCCTTGGACCTCGCCATCGCCAATATTTACGGCAACTCCATCACCATTGCCTACAATAACGGGAGCGCGCGTTTCGCGAAGTTGGAAGAGATTCCGCTTGCCGGCGGCGTACAACATCCCGTAGCTGTAGCCGCGGGAGATTTGAACGGCGACGGACTCGTCGATCTCGCCGCGGTCCAGGTGCAATATATCGACAATACCATCACGCCCTTGCGCGACTCCGGAGTCGTATTCTTCTTCAACCAGGGCGATGGAACCTTCAGCCAAAGCGTTATGGACGTTCGCGGCGTTCCATCTTCCGCGCTCATCGCCGATATCAATAGCGATGGGCAAAACGACGTCATCGTGGGCAATAATGGAGAGACGTCGTTCGATTTCGTGGGAACGGGCGATATCGTTCAATTCGATGCGGGCGTCGACCTTTTTCTCAATCAAGGAAACAATACTTTTGCAGCGTCCCAATCTCTAGACGCCGACGGCAGCGTCGTCGACGTCGCTGTTCTCGATTACAACCATGACGGGATGATGGACGTGGTCGGAATCAACCAGGGAACGCCCTCCATCGATCCGATTCAATTGATCCTAACGGTTTCCAATCCCGGCATCACGCTCTTTCCCGGAACCGCCGCCGGCGTAAAGACATTGGGAACTACCGGCGTGAAATATATGCCCTGGTCGATGGGATTCGGCGATTTCGACAAGGATGGAAACGCCGATCTGGCCATCACTCTGGTCGGAAAATCCGATCCTACCAATTTTCTTTCATTCTTAGGTCAAGACGCTTCCGTTGAACTCTACCGAAATACCGGCTCCGGTTATGCGTGGTGGAAAAGCGTTCCCATGCCCGGCGTCGCTTACAGCGTCCAAGTTCACGACTACGACCTTGACGGCGATGACGATTTGGCGGTTACCGTACAAGAGATCATTGTTCGCGTCGACGGCAACGAGTTGGTTCCCAGCCTGCGATTATTCGAAAACGACGGCCAAGGCGGATTTACTGAAACCGGATCTTTGTCCCTGCAAGAAGAACCGCGCTACGCCTGCCAGGGCGATTTCGATAACGACGGTGACGCCGACCTCGCCGTGTTGTGTTCCATCCAGGATTCCTCAGGAATCCAAAACGCCGTTTACGGCCAAGCCTATGTGTTTATCAACGACGCTCTAACCGGCGTAGTGGAATGGGAATTGTATTAATGGGCGGCAAGGGAATGGAAATGCGAAGCATGGCTCAAGTTAGCGAAGATTCGTCTTGCAGCGCCGAAACCGCTTCCTCTTCGCTATTGTAAATAATGGCCAAGTGTTCGAAACTGACGGTATCCAAGACCTTTTTCAAGTGCGGATTGAGCTCGCAAAGAGCCAAACCTCCGTTGCGGGATTTGGTCAATTGCGAAATTTCGATCAAGGATTGAATGCCTAAGCTGCCGATATAATCGACCTTGGAAAAATTGAGCACGATTTTCGACGAGTCGTTTTGGATAAGATTCTTCATATAAATTAAAAAATTGCTCAGGGAGTCGAGGGTGATCTCTCCTTCCGGCACGATGACGAGAACGCCGCTTTTTTTTCGTTTGTAGATTTTCATTTTATCGATTAGAAATAAACGATAACTCATGAAAAAGCATCGTTTTATTCTGTTTATTCTTTTCAAGAGACGCAGGTAGAGCGTATTTCTTTTTTCTAGGGTCCAGCATAAACGCCATAAAATCGATGCTGGATAGTCATAGTGAAAGAGTATGGCAAAAATTTACTGTTTTTTGAAGCTTTATTTTTGATTTTTTTTACTTTCTTACCGCATATGAGATTAAACGTTTTCTTGAAGTGAGTTATATTATTAACTCATGTTACGCGCAATGGGTAATTAAAGGAATCTCTTACTCTCGTCGTTTGAATCACGAAAACGCGAAAGGAAAAGGAAAAACACGAAAAAGGAAAAGAATGACATTCGACGCAAGGAATCGCGTTGCGTTGGATCGGCGGCTCCAACCTGCGGGCGAGACGCCCGCGCTCCCAAATTGCGAGACGCCAGCGCTCCCAAATTGCTAACATGATTTATTAATTATGATGCGTCATTTCATCTAATCGCTCTTTGCGAAGGCGATGGGTTTAAAGTCTAATCTTATCCGCCATCGTTTAAACCTCTCCCAATTCCTCGACGTTTTAATCGCGCTTTGTTCTCTCCATCGTTCCTGCCGCAGGGAAAAATAGGACTTTCCGCGCTATCGCGAATATTGATTTTACAAAATTTATAAATAAAATACTTTGCAAATATTCTTATTTCTTGGTATAATATATATAGAGGTTTTTGCTGGCATAGATGATAAGTTCTAAAGTCATTGATTATATTAAACATAACAAAGGAGTAATTATCTGCTATGGCCAAGACGAAAAACGGTCTGATCTTGAATTATCCTTTAACATTTGGCATGGAAATATCGAGATGGAGTTCCATGAAACCATTTTTCCGGGACGCTATGGGCGCCCTTTTCGAAAAAAAAATTGAACTATACAAACAATCGAAAAAAGAAGCGGCGTCCTATTTCAAGGATAATCCGATAAAAACGCCTTATCCCGTCGTCATGGACGACGATGCCAAAGCCCTGATGGATACGGTGCTTGATGTTGAGAACGAATGGATAGCCGTCAATCCCCAAGGAGAAGAGACCTATCGCCGCATTGGCCGCCATATTCGGGAATATCTGGCGGATTATCTGCTCAAAGCGCATCAGCATTTCTTGGATGAGATTTTACTATCTGACGGCAAGAAAGCCAACGATGTACTCGAATACTTAGGCGTAAAAGAACACTTTCCCAATGCGGAATCGCATAAACGTTTTAACAGTAAGTTATTGATTTATAAAAAGTTAGGTGCATTCGTGCATCCGCCCGAATTGAGTCTTTCCATGGTAAAAGTAAGCAACCGCGCCGGGGCCAGAGCGCAACGCGGCAATTTGTGGCCTTCCGACCGGCGGGAGAAATACGAGTTTCTGGAGAATTTGTCGGATGCGGGCAAGGTTTGCCCGCCCTTTACGGAAATAGACCTGGAATTTCTCGTAAGCCAATCGAGCATGGAAATGCTGAAGAACAAGACGGAACTGCTGCTGAATGAATTGCGCTATGTAGAGCCGAACCGGCTCAAGGCCAATTACTCCCGCCTGAAAGACCATCTCCAACGCAGCAAGCAGAGACAATCCGATTACGAACGGCGCCGGGAATTGCTGATGAAATTGGGAGCCTCGCCGCAGCAGGTGGATTATATTTCCGCCCGAGCCACCTTTCAAACCATGAAAAATCTCTTGAAACTGGCTAACGGCAAATTGGCGATTTCCGATTTGATGGGGGGGAAAAGAACCATCCGCAAACTGCTGCGCAAAAGCGGCAGGGCGCAAAGCAAAGCGGAATCCGCCATCTGCAATTACCTGGTGAAATCCGAGGGGGTCACCCGCGCCGCCGCCGAATCGTACGCCCGCACCCGCAAGAATCATTCTCTCAAGCATTTGCAGCAGACGGTGGAATTTTTAAAGGACAATTACCGCCGTTTGTACCGCGCTCATTGGGGATTCAACATCCGTCCCAATGTTCTGCGGCGGGCCTTGGAGTTGGGCTTGTCCCGGCAAAAATTGAGCAAGCGCGCCATTACCAAAAGAGATTTTCTCAATGATTTACGGCGAGCCCTGGCGCTGGAAGAAGCCCTCGTCATCAAGGAACAAGACCGTCTGACGCCGGATGCGAGACGGCAGGCTTTAGCGCCGTTGAAAGAGGTGCTCGATTACGAAACCGACACGGATACGCGCAAGCAACTGTATTTCATCTACGAGCAATTCTGCCGGTTGGGTTTGTGCATTCCCAAAGACAAACTGAAGCAACTATGCTTGCGAAATTCGACGCTGTTTCCGTCTCCGAGAAAAGTTCAGGACGCCTTGGAAATACTTAACGGCGCCTATCGCGCCATCGGCCAACATGGCGAAACGGTATGCGTTTTGCCGGATTATCTGCATATCGCCAACCGGGAATCCAATATGCGGTAGATCATCCTAAAAACAGTGATTAGTGACAAGTGACGAGCCGCCACACCGAGGAAAGGCTCTCGGCGATAGTAGGAAGAAAAGCCCTGCCGCCCCGCCGTTGAAACGGCGGGCTATTATCGTTTGCCCCTTTAAAGGGGCATTTAAAGTAGCCTTTCAAGGCTGGGATGGCGGTTTGTCCTTACTAC
>JBFMBP010000145.1 GCA_040755155.1 Candidatus Omnitrophota bacterium
CCCCCACGCCCGAAGCGTTCGACACTCCCACGCCGGAAATGGTAGAAACGCCTACGCCCGAAGCGATCGAGACTCCTACGCCGGAGATGTTAGATACACCCACGCCCGTAACGTTCGACACTCCTACGCCGGAAGCGTTCGATACCCCCACGCCCGAAGCGTTCGACACTCCCACGCCGGAAATGGTAGAAACGCCTACGCCTGAAGCGATCGAAACTCCCACGCCAGAGATGATAGATACCCCTACGCCCGAAGTGATCGATACTCCTACGCCGGAAATGCTGGATACGCCTACACCGGAAATCGTAGATATACCCACGCCGGAAGTGATCGAGACTCCCACGCCGGAAATAGTAGACACGCCCACGCCCGAAGTGATCGAGACTCCCACGCCAGAGATGATAGATACCCCCACGCCCGAAGTGATCGAGACTCCCACGCCGGAGATGTTAGACACGCCCACGCCCGAAGCATTCGAAACTCCCACGCCAGAGATGATAGATACCCCTACGCCCGAAGTGATCGATACTCCTACGCCGGAAATGCTGGATACGCCTACACCGGAAATCGTAGATATACCCACGCCCGAAGTGATCGAGACTCCTACGCCGGAGATGCTGGAGACGCCCACCCCCGAAGTGATCGAGACTCCTACGCCGGAGATGCTGGAGACACCCACACCGGAAGAAATCGATACGGCTACGCCTACTCCAACAGAGACGGCAACTCCGACGGAGACGGCTTCCCCAACGGCGACGGAAACATCGACGCCAACCGAAACTTTGACGCCCACTTCGACAGCTACGTCCACCTGGACGCCAACGGTAACGCATACTCCCACGGCGACCGTCACCGAATCGCCGACATCGACGCCTCCGCCGCCAACTTCCACGCCCAATCCCCGGCCGGTTTCGGTTATTTATCCGTCAAATGTTTCGGGAGAATTCATGTCGTTTTACGATGTGAATCGAGCTGTGTTCGCAGTAAATCCGCAGACGAATGAAATGTATGTTTATAAAATATGGAATGGCGTATACGCTATTCTGGGTCCCATCGATCCTAACAATCCCCCCGACAATATCGATAACGTTCCCCCTTATATGTCTCTTCCAATAGATCCTTCTAAAGACGCCGTTTTTACAAAAATGATATTTACTTCCAGCCATCTTTTCCTGCTTACGGATTCGTATTTCGCTTATCGCATCAATTTGGCCGGGAAATATCTTGACATCGTTTATGTCGTTCATCCCAATGAAACCAATACGGGAAATCGAACATTATGCGATTTGTACGAAGTGAAAGAAGGCGATCATATCCCCGGATGCCAAAAAGGCGATCTGGTCGGCTTATACAACACGGATGATGGTTTTATGTTTTGCAAGATATTTATTGCTTACGATGCTCCGATCTGGAAGATAACGTACACAACGAACGTCTTTCGCAACGGCGTCCATGCCGATTCCATGTGCGTCGGCCCGAATGGTTATTTGTATATTGCCGGTTCCATTGAGTCCAACATACAATTCCCTCTTCTCTATCGATTGGAAAATGACCGTTCGCTTACATCCACTTTCATTGCCGATGTGGGTTTCGGCGCTCCGAGTTCTTTAGTCTATTGGCCAAAAGACAACGCCTTCTATTTCTATACTTATAATTATTATTTCTCCAATACCTTCAACCTCTGGAGAAAAAATCCTAATGACGGAATACCCTACAGAATCTTTTCCTCCAATTCGGACAGCCAGGCAATCGCCTTGTCGGCGGATGGAGAAAAACTCTATGTTACGGATAACACGCAAGATCGTTCGTCTAACATCAAATTCATTGAATCGCTATCGTTAACCGGCCCTTATCCCACTCCGACGGGGATTAATCAACCGCATCCGTTTTTCCCGACGCCGACTTTGACGAATACGCCTACTCGGATTCCGGTTCGGACTCCGACAGGGACGCCATACGACGAATCTCCGACGCGAGTTCCGATCTATGAATCGCCGACAGATGTTCCTACTCATACGCGCACCCCGCTTCCTGCTTTACCAACGCCGACGGCGACAGTTCCCATTCCCCCGCTTCCGCCCGCGCTGAATCTTTTGGACGATTCGCTAGCCGCCGTTCCTCTCTATTCCGCTGCGGCGAAAAATCTCTATAGCAGCTGGAAGCTTTGTTTGAACGCAAATCCTTCTACGGGGAATTTATCGATCGTCAAAAACGTCAATAATAATGCCTTCAACTATTATTACAATCTGCCAAGCGGAGGATCATGGCTGTCTTTGTCGGGAATGGCGCCGAACATATATTATAATAATTCCAGCTTCGCCTTTCCAATGGACATCGCCGCCAGTCCCGATGGATCGGTCTATATGGCGGCCAGAAACATGGTATATGTATTGTCATCCAACGGCGCGCCTCAAGTGATCTTAGATCAAAACAACAGCGTATTCGAGAAAGTCTACTGGATCGATATCCGCGCCTTGCATTGGGTAACCGAAGCGGACCGCATTCCTGGAGCCAGTACAGGCGATCTTCTCGTATTGACGCGCAATAATACGAAGCGGGAATACGAGAACGAACAACCGGCGATTTTCGACGAAATTATCCGCATTACTGGACTACCATCCAATCCACGAGCCAATTCACTATGTCAAATCTACAATTATACGCCCGTCGTGGACATCGCGACCGGTCCGGAGGGATTGCTCTATTTCCTCTGCGGCAAAATCCTGCGGCTGGATAGGGACGGCGTAGTACGGGAGCACATTCACGTTCAACCTTCCGATTACGAAACCCGCTTCGTCTATCTGGCCTCCGACCATTGTTTCTATGTCGCATCGGTGGGCGATCGCAAGCTGGGGAATTTCGATATCCATCGCATGTCTGAAAATGGCGATGTCAAAACGGTCTTGCAGTTGGATGGCAGCGCCTATTGGGACGCCCTGTATTACAGTAACATCGCGGCGGCGCCGAGCGGAGACGCTTTCTATCTCTACGAACCCGGCCGCGACGCCATCTACTCCATACGCTATACCGGCGCGCCGGTGCAGCCTTCACCGACGCCTTCCGAACCGTCTCCCACGCCGACGCCAATTCCCGCCTGGTTCGTATTGGATGGCTATGGCGGCATCCATTCCTCCAATCCCGCCGTGAAGCCGCCCGTTCTTCCTTACTTTGCGCCCTTCGACATCGTGCGCGATATCGAACCCGATCCGCTAGGCCGGGGATGGTACATGCTGGACGGCTACGGCGGCATCCATACCTATCCTTACGATCTGCCCAAGCCGCAAGGACTGCCTTATTTCGGTTTCGACATCGCCAGGAATTTGGAAGTAGTTCAAACGGATGCGGGACTGCAATTCTACCTTCTCGATGGCTATGGCGTCGTTCATTCCACCGATCCTAATTTCTCGCGCGGCGATTTGCCTTGGTTCGGCAAAGATTGGGCGCGCGATCTGGAGCCGGACGCGAAAGACAGCAATTGGATGGTGCTCGATATCTTCGGCTACCTTTACTCCAGCCATAAAAACCGCTTCGATTTGCCCTTATTGGCGCCGTGGTATTGGCATCCCAAAATCCAGGCCATCGTCCGCTTCCCTGACGAAACCTCCGTGTTGATAGACTCCAATGGCGGACGCTACACCAATCCCTTCTATCCCGCATGGGACGTGATGAACGGATTGCCGCCCGAATTCTATTTCCCCGGCTTCGATATTATTTGGGATGCGGAAGTGGTATCTCAATGAATGTAAGTTTCTATTGAAAAGATAAAAGCCAGCGCCGTTGCGATATACATTGCGCGGCGCTGGCTTTTTTATTATTATGGCGATGGGTCAAAAAACGCGACCCATCCTACGGTCTAAACGATCCAAGGCTTGCGTTTGCTCAAGGATAACAGTTTATTGGCTTCGTCGTCGTTGATGAATGTTTCCTTATCGGGATCCCATTTCAGCGGACGTTGCACTTGCTGCGCGATTCCCCCCAGCAGCATAACGCTGGCGGCGCGATGGGCGGTTTCGTAATCGCAAATCGCGGGCTTGCGCGTCTTGACGCATTCCAGGAAATTGCCGGAATGGCTGTCGCTGCGGTAGAGATGCTTGTCGTTCGGGCCGATAGATTTATCCAGGATGCTGGCGGGATCGGAAACCAGATGCTCGCGGTCCACGCCGATCTTCCCTTCCTTGCCGATATACCATCCGCCGCCGGTGTCGCCGATCTTTTCGTCGCCATACATTCGGCCATAAACCGTAACGCCATTGGCGTAGCGATAGGCGGCGGCGCCGTTGTCCATGTAAATCTCAATAGGGCCAGTGCGATCCGCATCCAAAGCCCACTGGAGAATATCGTAATGATGCTGCCCCCAATTGATGCCCCCAAAGCCGAAGAGATGGGCGTCGGATCGGCCTTGATAAGGCATCTTGGGCGCTGGTCCCAGCCAAAGGTCCCAATCGAATCCTTCGGGAATGGGGACTTCCTTCTCGAAGGAGGTCGGCCAAACCGCCCCGCCGCCGTCGCGATAGGCGTAGACGGTTTCGAGTTGGCCGATGCGTCCATTGCGAATCAATTCGCAAGCGCGGCGGAATTTTCCATCATACTCCGAACGCTGCTGGGTTCCCGCTTGAAAGATGCGCTGGTTTTCCCGAAACGCCTTGACCATGGCCTGGCTTTCCTTGATGCAAACCGCCGTCGGTTTTTCGCAAAAAACGTCTTTTCCCGCCTGGGCGGCTAAAATGGACATCGTGGCGTGCCAGTGAATCGGCGTGGCGATTAGCACGGCGTCGATATCCTTCCGATCCAGAATTTCGCGAAAGTCGTTATACGATTGGCAGGAATTGGAAGCGCCCGCCCCCGCCTTTTCGGAATAAAATTGGTTGATTTTTTCTTTTACTTGTTCCCTGCGGTCGCGCCAGACATCGCACACGGCGAGAATTTGAACGTCTTTTCTAGCGATATACCCTCCAGGAAGATAAGTCCAAGCCTCCCCGAAAATATGCCCCTTTCCCATCGTGCCCAAACCGATAAATCCCATCGCGACCCTATCGCTGGGAGCGGATGCTCCCTCCATGCCCAGCGCCGAGGAGGGAACAATAAACGGTCCCGCCAAGGCTGCCGCCAAGGCGCCGCCGCCGCGAAGAAAATCTCTCCGAGTCGTCTTAAAACCGGCCATAAGATCCGTATCCTTTCTTTTGTTTATTGACATAAAGATAAGACATTCGCAATCGTCTCTTTGGTATAATCGTTCAATCTCCATTTCTTCGCCAGCATCGTCGCATTATCGGCGATGATGTCAATATCCGTGCTGGGAATATGGGCGTCCGCCAGACTCACGGGGCAGCCGATTTTCTTGAACCATGCTTTCAGAGCCTCGATTCCCTTGGCGGCGGTTTGCGTTGGCGATCCATCTTCCGCCATATGAAAGACGCGCTGCGCGAATTGGGCGAATTTGGCGGGATTTTTTTGCGATGCGTATTTCATCCATCCCGGAATGACGATGGCCAGACCGGCGCCGTGCGCAATGTCATAGAGCGCGCTCAGAGAATGTTCGATGGCGTGATTGGGAAAGCCGCATGGGCCGATGCCGGCGAGGGGCAAACCGTTCAAAGCCAACGTCGCCGCCCACATCATCGAGGCTCGGCCTTGATAATCGGCTGGATTCTTCAATAGGCGGCCGGCGCTGTCCATGATGCTGGCAATCAAGCCTTCTACGTAACGATCCTGGATCGGCGTCCATGAATCCGCCGATGTAAAATACCCTTCAATCGAATGGGCAATAGCATCAACCGCGCCGTAAGCCGTATAATTCATAGGAACTGTACAAGTTGTTGTTGGATCGAGAATCGAAACCTTGGGAAATAAACATGGAGAATTGACGTTGAATTTCTGCTTCGTCTCTTCATTAGTAACGACGGCGCCGCAATTCATCTCCGATCCCGTCGCGGCCAAAGTAAGAATCGTAAGTAAAGGCAGCGCATCTTCGACTTCTCGCTTCCCCAAAAAGAAATCCCAAACGTCGCCATCCGATTTAGCCCCAGCAGCGATGGCCTTAGATTCATCCAAAACGCTGCCGCCGCCCACGGCGACGACGACATCCGCCTGCTCGCCCTTCGCCAAAGCGATGCCCTCGTTGAGATGCGATAAAACGGGATTGGGCTTCACTCCGGAAAATTCGACGATCTCCACTCCGGCGGCCTGCAAGGATTGGACGGCCTGATCGTAAACGCCATTCTTTTTGATGCTGGACTTCCCATAAACGAATAAGGCTTTCTTTCCATATTTTTTCGTTTCCGGTCCGATTTGAGGAATGGTTCCTTCCCCGAATATAATTTTTACGGGATTCCAAAAGGTAAAATTCTGCATGGCATCGCTCCTTACTGTTCATATATAAATATCTTGAAATGTTGGATGGGTTATGTTTTTTGATCCATCGATTTTTAACGGTTGGAATAATTGATGGGTCAAACGACGCGACCCATCCTACGATCTAAAAAAAGGAATAATGATAACAGCGCTCGTTTTCTTTATCGTATATGAGGAGGCGATTCCATTAAGGAGCCTCATGCTATATATCTCTTCCTCATTTATCTTCCCATGCTTTCGACCGTTCCAGCGCCTTGCGCCATCCGGCGCGTAATTGCCGAACCTTATCCCTATCCTGCGCCGGTTCGAAAATTCGATCCACGCTCCATTGTTCAGCGATTTCCTCGACGCTTTGCCAGAAGCCAACGGCAAGTCCCGCAAGATACGCGGCGCCTAGCGCCGTCGTCTCCACGATTTTGGGGCGAACGATGGGAATCCCCAGAATATCGGCTTGAAATTGCAGCAGCAAGGCGTTAGCCGCCGCTCCGACGTCAACCCGCAGTTCGCCGATAGCCAGGCTGGAATCGGCTTCCATCGCTTCCAGCGCGTCCGCCGCTTGATAGGCGATGCTTTCCAGCGCGGCGCGGGCGATATGTCCAGCGGTCGTCCCTCGCGTGATTCCGGCGATGATCCCGCGAGCGTAAGAGTCCCAATGCGGAGCGCCCAACCCAGCGAAAGCCGGAACCATATACACTCCACCATTATCGGCGACGGATGCCGCCAACGATTCGATCTCCTCAGAGGTTCGAATCAATCCCAACCCATCCCGCAGCCACTGCGCCACGGCGCCCGCGATAAAAATGCCGCCTTCCAACGCATAGTCCGTCCGGTTTCCAATTTTCCACGCGATGGTCGTAAGAAGATTGTTTTTGGAGACGGCGGCTTTAGCGCCGGTATTGAGCAAAAGAAAACCACCGGTGCCATAGGTCATCTTCGCCATGCCGCTCTTCAGCCCCATCTGACCAAAGAGAGCCGCTTGTTGATCGCCCGCCAGACAGGCGATGGGAATCGGTTGCGCAAAAATATCGGCGGCGGTTTCGCCATAAACTTCGCTGGAGGAACATGCCTTGGGCAGCATGGCGGCGGGAATCTCCAGCATCGCCAAAAGTTCCTCATCCCACTCTCCCGTATGGATATTGTAAAGCAGCGTGCGGGAAGCGTTGCTGGCGTCGGTGATATGGATTTTCCCCCACGTTAACTTCCAAACCAACCAGGAATCGACGGTTCCAAAAGCCAGTTCTCCCGCTTCCGCCCTCTTGCGGGCGTTCGGGATATGATCCAACATCCACTTGATTTTCGTTCCGGAAAAATAAGCGTCGGTCGCCAGGCCGGTTTTTTGGCGAATGGCCGTTTCATAGCCCGCGGATTTAAGTTCTTCACATAGATAAGCGGTGCGCCGATCCTGCCAAACGATGGCGTTGCCGATAGGCTGACCGCTTTTTCGATCCCAAACGACGGTAGTTTCCCGTTGGTTGGTTATCCCTATGGCGGCGATATCGCCGGAAGCCGCGCCCGCCCGAGCCATGACCTCCGCCGCCACGGCCATCTGCGACGCCCAAATCTCTTCGGGATCGTGTTCCACCCAACCGGGCTGGGGAAAAATCTGAGTAAATTCCTTCTGCGCGATGTTTACGATCCGCCCCTGCTCGTTGAAAAGAATAGCGCGCGAACTCGTTGTTCCCTGATCCAAAGCGAGGATATATTTCATAAGAAATTACTCTTCATTCCAACGCCTCAAAATTAAAAAAGATGCGTCAATCATTATAACAAGAAGAGGGATAGGAAAACTAGAGTTTCATGGAATGGGGGCGCTAAGGGCAAAGTTGTTTCCACCCTTGGTAAATCCCTCCGACTTGCGAGTAAAGATCAGGCATCTTGGGGAGGGAATTTTCTTCATTCGGATAAATGTTTACATTTCAAAGAGAAGATAAAAATAATACAAAACAAAAAAAGCGCGCTTGAGAAATTTTGTCCCCCAAGCGCGCCTCTACGATGCTTTTTTCGTTATCAATAAAGCGACCAGTCGAGAACAGCGACAGGCTGCTTCGCATTGGAGTCGAATTCCGACGGATCCAACGCCGTATTGCTGATCCGCAGCCGATCAATCCATCCGTCGTAAGGAAGAACTCGATTCGGTTCGGAGCCGATATTGAGACGCGGCGTATCCGCAATTCTTGCGCCCCGCACTTCATCGATCCAAGCTAGTTCTTCCCCATCCACATAGAACGACATGCCTTCCCCGAAAAAGTGAACGACGGCCACATGATGCCAATCGCCGGGAGGGACGAGAGCGGTTCCCGAATCGATATCGCGAATGCGCAAAGTCGTAACGAATACGTGGCGCGGATTGCCGGCGCTGAGAGAGAAGGAAATTCCGCCCGGCCCATAATAGAATATAATCATGCGGCCCAGGGACGTATTTTCATATTTGACCCAGGCTTCGAGAGTCCAATTGTTCCCTTCTCCGCCCACGTCCAGAATCCGATTCGCGTCTTCGACGCGAGCGACCTGCGTCCCCGTGAAATGCAAGGAAAAATCGCCCGCCGCGCCGGAGGGGGTATCCGTAGAAACCTCCGGTCCCGCCGAATTGCCCGTCGCCCAAGCCTGCAGCGTAATGGCTTCTGTAGGATCGAACGAACCCTTGCCGGTATAAGGCGTTTTGCCTTCGTTGAAATCGTAAAAGGCAACCGTATTCGCTCCGACTGGCTTTACGTTCGCCGCGTCGTCGTCCAAATCGTCCAGCGCCAGCGCCGCATTGCTGATGCGGACTCGATCCAGCGATCCTTGATACGTGACGTAATTCGGCGATTGATAAATTTTCCCTATGTAAAGAGCGTTTATTCCCGCGATCTGGGGATCCAACGCGCCCGCTTGCGAGAAGACCTCTTTCCCATCCAAATAAAATTTCACGGCATTGCCGTCCCAATCGTCCACGACGGCCAGATGATGCCACGCGTCGTCAAAGGGAAAAGCAACATCCGTATCTACGCGTCCCGCGCCGGGAACGTCGAAAGAAAGAGTCCCCGCCTGAGCAATCGTCAAACGATATCCGCCGGTTCCGCCGCCATAGGAAAGTATCGCCGCTTCCGATTCGGGTATGGCGAATCCCGGCGATTTGACCCAGCACTCGATCGTCAAAGGCGCATAGAGAGCCAGCACCCAAAACGTATCGTCATCGATAATCAATTCTTTGTCTACGGATATCTTCACCGCCTTGTCTGCGGCAGCTCCGGTCGGCCCCGTTACGATTTCCGGTTCTCCACCTTCGGGAGGCAAGCCGAGAACGCCCAATAGCCCCTTGCCCAAGTCGTCCGTAAAGTTCGAGCCTTTGATATTGTCGAACTTAAAATACCCCACGGTTTCCGCCGCTATCGGTTGGGCGATAGCCAACCCTCCTGCGATTACGACAAATAATATGCTCCATTTCTTCGCCATCTTGAATACTCCCTTCCTCTCATGAGATATCAGGTATCATTCGATAATTCGATACTTCAATCTATCAAAACAAAATTCGCAATTCAAGATGAAAAACACAATACGATCGGAAGATTTTTTTAACGATTCATTTCCCCGGGAGAGGGAGTATAGCAGTTTCTCCATGCGGATTGAGAGTAAAAATCAAACCCTGAAAGAGTTTAGACGAGGATTCCATTCTTCAAAGGCGTGCTTTTATTCGAACCTGAACAGATAGAAATCCCAAAACGGCGGATGACGATTATCGACGCGAATAGGTTGAGATCGATCATCGCCAAGCTCCCGCCCTCAAAAAGGGCAATTCTTCTGGGATAGCCGAGAAACGTCCTCGTCCCCGGCCCCGCCATCTCCGCTCATCCCGAAACCGTATGCAAAGCCAGCGGGGCATGGCGTCTCCGCCATGCCCCGCCGCCGCGCCCAACGCGCATCCGCGTGTGCTTGCTTATTGCGCCGTCGATTCTTTGATGACCGACGTTATGTCGCTGATATCGTAGATATACGCCTTAGTATCAATCATGCAAGCGAATTTCTTGTTGTCATCGGAAAATGCTACTTTCATGTAGGCATAATCCACATTAGCCTCAAGGGAAAACGATCTCATAGCCGAATCCAACGCGCCAACTTTGCGAATGCCTATTCCTTCTGACGAATTCTCCGATGCGGCTAAGATATATTGCCCATCTGGAGACATAAAAATAGAGCCTTTTTTCGCGTTGAAAGTGTAGGTCGATACTCTTTTGTTGGTATCCACATCTTCGATTCTATATTCGTATTTTCCGGGAATTCCATCAATGTCGCCGATAATGGTGCGTAAATACTTTCCGTCTTTTGATAAACTTACATATCCTTCGCTAGTGTATTGTGCTAAAAGATCACCATTTATCGATAAAACATAAATAAAATAGCCGGGATATGCCACTATTCTTTTGCCATCTGATAAATATTCCATTCTATACGTCGCCGGATGTTTTGGATCAAATTCTTTGATCATTTTATTACTGGCAATGTCCCAAATGGATATTCCCATTGGACTGGCAATGGCAATGTTTTTTCCATCAGGAGAAAATGCAATGGTATCAATACCATTCGGGATCAATCCTTCGATAAATTTTGCTTTAAACTCAATTTCGCCGGTTTTCGAATCCCATATCAGAGC
>JBFMBP010000146.1 GCA_040755155.1 Candidatus Omnitrophota bacterium
GCCCTTGAATAATGCAGAAAAGTAGGATGGGTCGCGTTTTTTGACCCATCGAAATATAAGGAGTGGAGCAAATGATGGGTCAAACGACATGATCCATCCTACGGTTAAAAAAATTTCATTTTTTATAAACCCATTCGGGGGGCGTATCGTTACATGTAACGAGATGCAAACTCAGGCGATGACGATCCAGGATGATGGTAGAGAGACGCTCTCCAGCGCGCCGGACGAAGAGCTGATGCAGCGCTACGCCCAGGGCGAGGTGGAGGCGTTCGACGAACTCTTTCAGCGGCACAAGAACGCCGTCTATGCGTTTATTTATCATTTTGTCCGCATTTCGGATAGCCGGGACGATCTCTTTCAGAACGTATTCTTGCGCATCATCCGCTATCGGAATCAATATAAGCCTACGGCGAAATTCACTACCTGGCTTTTCGCCATTACGCGATCCGTTTGCATCGACGCGATGAGAAAAAGCCACAATGCCAATATCATTCCACTTTTCCCCGATGGCGAGGACGAAAGAGATGGAGGAAGGGAGATGGAGCCGGTTTGCGGCGGTCTCTCGCCGCGCGAGGCGCTGCACCGCTCCGAAATCCAACGCGCCATCGAGGAGACGATCCGGACGCTGCCTCCGGAACAGCGGGAAGTGCTGCTGCTGCGCGAGAAGACGAATTTGACCTTCGAAGAGATCGCCGAGGCGGCGGGATGTTCGCCGAACACGGTGAAAAGCCGGATGCACTACGCGCTGCTGGCGCTGCGCAAAGAATTGAGAAAACGGGGAATCGATTCATTATGAGACGCGAAACCGCCCGCCGGTTGATGATGGAAAAATTGTACGAGACGATTTCGCCTGCCGACGCGGCGCGTCTGGAGGCGCATCTTCTCGTCGACGCCAATGCGGCGCGCGAATGGGAAGATGCCCGGCAAATGCGCGGCCTTTTGGCGGCGATGAGCGATCCTACGCCGCCCGCCCGCGCCGAAGAGTTTATCCAACAAGCGGCGCGGTCGCTGGAGGCGGAGGCTCCGCCCGTCCATTCCCGCCGTTTTTGGAATTACGCCGTCGCAGCGGCGATTCTGATGACGGCGACGCTTCCTTTTGTTTTGCAGGGAGATAAAAGCGCAGTGAAGCGAGACGATTCCACGAGATCGTTTAATTTAGAACAAAATGCAAGGAGCAGGAGAGATGCGCTGGATTCCTCCGTCAATCGTCTCGCCTTGTCTCCTAAAAGAAATATCCAAGAATCCCAATTCGCTTATATCGCATCGGCAACGGTCGAACCGGCGGAAGAAAAAGCCGTTAAAATGGAGATGGCGCTTGCTTACGATAAACAATCCAACGTCGCCGCAATGCCAGCCGCTCCTGTCAAAGCCAATGCGGAGGAACTTTTCCGCACCGGATTGACGCTTTACAACGCCGCCTTCGCCAAGGTAGGCGAAGAGCGCAACGCCATGTTGAAGAGCGCCATCATCTTTTTGCGCGACCTGGAACAGCGTTGTCCCGATCAACGATCCTGGATTGCTTTATCCTCGATATTGATCGCCGATTCCCATCGGGCGTTGGGCGAGAACGATTCCGCCATCGAAGTCTATCAGCGCATGATCGAATCGTTTCCCGAATTGGAGAAATACGTCCGGCAGGCGCGCATTTCCATCGTCAATCTTCTATTGAATGACGACAAGAAATTGTCTCAGGCGGAAGCAGCGCTGCGGCAATTCAATGATCTTTATCCTCATTCGCCGGAATTCGCCGAAGCGGCGTTGACGCTGGCGGAAAAGTTACAGGCCGTGCAACCCGAACGGTCATTGGCTTGGTGCCGTTCGGTTGCGGAAGACGCTGGGGAAGAGAATCGTCTGCAAACCAAGGCCGCCCGGCTGGCTGCCGCCGTCGATGAAAAATTGCGGGATAAATATTACGTTAAGGATTGGTGGATGCTGGGGCCGTTGGAACAGAATTATTTGCCGAAATCGTTGACTCCCGACCGGTTTTACAATGTGAAAAAAGGCCGATTTCCTGGATTGAACGGCAAGCCGGTTCAATGGCAACGCCCTTACGCCAACCAAAATGGCGATGTGGATTTTGCGGAAGCGTTCGGCGCGGCCCGCGAGGGAGCGTCCGCTTTCGCTATGACTTCAATCTATAGTCCTGAAGCCGAATTCGTCCTTCTAACTTTCGGCGGCAATGGCGGATTGCGCATTTGGTTGAATGAAGATGCGATTTGGTCGAATCAGCAAACGCAGCCTTTCCACCGCGATGCGCAAAGCGTCTCCTGCTCGCTGCGCAAGGGATGGAATACCTTATTAGTAAAATCTTATCTTACCGGTCTGAATCCCGAATGGAAATTCTCACTGAGGATTTTAGATCGGAATGGATTTACGATGCCCGATTTGACGATCGATCCGGAACGAAAGGCAATTGGGCGCGAGAATGACAATAATGAAGAATCGAATCTTCTTCGCGCGGGTTCCACTCCCCGCCAAGAAAAATGAGGTGGAATCATGAATACGAAATGC
Source organism: Candidatus Omnitrophota bacterium (assembly GCA_040755155.1). Taxonomy (NCBI): domain Bacteria; kingdom Pseudomonadati; phylum Candidatus Omnitrophota; species Candidatus Omnitrophota bacterium. Next base: position 2,512 of record JBFMBP010000146.1, read on the forward strand.
TTGGTTATCCTTCTGCTGCTATCGGCGGCGACGCTGGCGCGGGCGGAAATCAATATCGATAGAGACCATATTAAATTGGAGCGGAGTGATAAGACGGTCACCGCCGTCATTCTCTTGGAAAATCCTGCCGAAGCCAGCGCCGTCAACGACATGACGGCGACGCTGATGGACGAGCGTTATCGCCCGCTGGCCAAGGGCGAGAAAAAAGTCATTCTGCTCAACGGCAAGCAAACGGAACGGATCGCATTCCCGATCGACTTGGCGGCGGAGGAGTTGGAAAAGTGCATCCTCTCCATCGATTTCGCCGGGCAAATCTGGTTGAAGCATTTTTCGCCGAAGCGCATCGAGCAGGAACTGCGCGTCATCGGCCAAAACCAATGGTTGAGCGGCAGCCGCGCGGCGTTGCGGGTTATCGTCACGCAAAGCCAGGGCGGAGCGCCCATCGAAAACGCGGAGATCAAGGTTTGGAGCCGTCCCAGCGGGGAAGGGAAAACGCTTTTCCATGCTGATGACAAAACAGATGCAGAAGGAACGGCTTCAATCGCCTTCGATATTCCCGGCGATATGGCGGGAGAACGTACGCTAGGCGTTTCCGTGAAGTCGGAATACGGCGAAGACGAAGCAACAGCGAAGATCACTATCCAAACCGGAACCAAGATTTTTCTGACGACGGACAAGCCCGTCTATCAGCCGGGGCAGTTGATGCGCTTGCGTGCGCTTGCTGCTCATAAAGCGACAGGCAAACCGTTGCCGGAACAGCCGATCGCGCTGGAAGTCTACGACGGCAAGGGCAATAAAGTTTTCAAGAAGATGGAGACGACGTCGGAATACGGCGTCGCTTCCGCCGATTTTCAACTGGCGGACGAGGTCAACCAAGGCGATTACGCCGTGAAAGCGATCATTGGCGACGACATGACGGAAAAGACGGCGCAGGTCTTCGAATACGTCTTGCCCAAGTTTCGCGTGACGGCGAAAAACGAGAACGAATTCTATGCGCCGGGGGATGCGGTCAAGGGCGCGTTGGAGGCGCGATACTTTTTCGGCAAGGCTGTGGCGGGAGCGAAAGCGACGATTACGGTCAATTGCTTCGACGTAGGCTTCAATGAATTTGAAAAAGTGGAAGGAACGACGGACGAGGAAGGGCGATGGAATTATTCCTTCACCATTCCCGAACGGTTGGTGGGACAACCGCTATTCAAAGGCAATACGATTATCCAGATGGACGTCCGCGTGCGCGATTCCGCCGATCACGAAGAGCAGAAAATCGAAACCTTCCACGTCGCCGTCGAACCGTTGCAGATCGAGGCCATTCCCGAAAGCGGAACGCTGGTGGACGGCGTGATGAACGAAGTTTTTCTCGTGGCTTCGCGCCCCGACGGCAGCGTCGCCAAGCCTACGCTGACCGTGCAGTCTCGTTATCTGCAAAGCGGCGTTAAAGTGGATTGCGACGACAATGGCATCGCGTCGATTATCTTGACGCCGACGCCGGGCGAGAACGTCTATCGTCCCGAATTGCCGCCTCTGCGCCTGTTTGCGGAAATCGACGGCAAGAAAATTACGCTGGATAAAAACCTGCCTTTCAGTAATCCGGAAGAGCGCATCCTGTTAAGGCCGGATAAGGGCGTCTATTCACTTGGCGAGGAAATGAAACTGCAAGCCATGGCGCCGTTTCCCGATAAGGAGCCGGTATTTCTCGACATCGTCAAAAATAATCAAACCGTGCTCACGCGGACGCTGACGCTGGAAAATGGCAAGGCGCAGCTGGCGATTGCGCTGGACGAATCGCTGGCGGGAACGCTGGCGATGAATGCGTACATGATTCGCGGCGATGGCCATATGATCCGCGACTCGCGGCAGGTTATCGTTACTCGCCGCGACGATCTGCGCATCGACATCGCGCCGGATCAAGAACAATACGAACCGGGGCAACCAGCCAAGCTGCGCATCCTGGTTCGCGGGGCGGACGGCCAACCGGCGCAGGTTGCGTTGGGACTACATATTGTGGACGAAAGCGTCTACAGCCTGACGGAAAAAGAGCCGGGACTCGCCAAGGTCTTTTTCGCCATCGAAAAGGAATTGTTGCAGCCAAAGGTGGAAATCCACGGCTATCGCCTCGATAAAGTGGTACGCCTCTCCGCCAAAGATTACGAGGATAATGCTCGTTTGTCCAAAACCCTGCTGGCCAAACTCGATGTTCACGCGGACTTTTCCCTCAACCTCAACACGGCGGACGAAAAAACGCAGAAAGCCATCGCCGACTTGCAGCGGCTTCAAAGTGAAGTTCTATCTCAACAATCGTTAGCCGTGAGCCGGAAGCCGCGCAACATAGACGAACTGCTTTGGCCGCTGGGACAAGATTTGCAAAACCTGCCAACCATCGACCCGTGGGGCAATCCCTATATCGTCTATATGAATGACAACATCTGGCTAGCCAGCGCCGGACGGGACGGCAAGGCGGTGACGGACGACGACATCCGCCTGCCCGCCTTTCGTTTCGGTTATTTCTTCCAGGACGCGGGAGAGAAGGGCGGCCAACTGAAAAAGGCGGCGGGAATTGTCGAGAAATGGGGAGAACATGAAGTTAGGCTAGCGTTTCCCGCGCAGACGGGTATGTTGCGGCGTGGCGGCGCCATTATGGGGATGGACGGCTTGGGGAGAGGTGTTATGCCAGGCGTAGCAGGGGGCATGGGAGGCATGGCGGGAGGCGGTCGAGTAAATAGATTTGCTATGGCGAAGGGCGTCCCCGCTCTAAGGGGAGAGATGGCCGTTCCCGAAGCGCCGCCCGTTGTTGTTGGGGAGGAAGTCGCTCAATTTGGTTTGGCGGAAGCGCCTGCGGCAAGAGAAGGCTTAGCGCAAATGCGCGTAATGGCGGTTGAGGCTGCGCCGCCCAACGCTCCCGGCGATAGGGGAGGCCAAGCCGGAGCGAGTGTGTATGGGATAATGGGCAGGCCAGCCGATAATAGAAAATTAGTAATCCAAGAAGACCTTGAACTAGACATGAGTACCGCACAATCGGCTCCACATCAAATTGATCGTTTCTATTTATATGAGGAAGCGCAAGAGAATAAAAACCTGATCGAAGAAAATATCAAATCCAATTTCGGCGGGGAGAACGTCAACGGCCCATTAGTCGTCAATGGCCAATTGGACGAGAAACAATTGAAACAAGCGGCGGAAAAATTCGGCGATCTGTCTTCCCTTAAATTAGCGGAGGGCGAAATTGCGCAGTTGTTGAAAGAGAAGAAAGAGCAGACGCAAGAGGCCGATGCGTCCACAGCGATCAAACGCGCCAAAGATCGTTCGGTGCGGGTGCGGCGCTATTTTCCCGAAACCCTTTTCTATACGCCGGAAGCCATCACCGACGATAAAGGCGAAATCGCCTTGAATATCCCCCCCGCCGATTCCATCACCACCTGGCGCATGTCGGCGATGGCCAACGCCAAAAATGGGGCCATCGGCGACGCTACGGCGGCGATGAAAGTATTCAAACCTTTCTTCATCGATATCGATCTGCCTATTGCGTTGATCCAGAACGACGAAGTAACGATTCCCGTCGCCGTCTACAATTATCTTTCCACGCCGCAAGAGGTTGAGGCGTCGCTGGAACCTTCGCCTTGGTTCGATTTGCTGGAAGGCGGCTACGACCGCAAGGTCTCCATCGCCGCCAACGAAGTAACTTCCGTTACCTTCCGCATTCAGGCTAAGCGGTTGGGCAAGCAAACCATCACCGTCTACGGCTGGGGTTCGCAGGACAACGACGCCATTGGCCGCGAGATTGAAGTGCGCCCCAACGGCGAGGCGAAATTCGAAACCCGCAGCGGCAAACTTTCCGGCCTCGTCGAACAAATCGTCGAATTCCCCGCTGAACGCATCGCCGGTGCGGATAAGTTATTCGTAAAGATTTATCCCGGCGTCTTCAGCCAGATTGTGGAAGGATTGGACGCCATTCTGCAAATGCCCTACGGTTGTTTCGAGCAGACCAGTTCGACGACGTATCCCAATATTCTGGCGCTCAATTACATGAAGCAGACAGGCCGCGTTACGCCCGCCGTGGAAATGAAAGCGCGGGAGTATATCAATCTCGGCTATCAGCGATTGTTGACCTTCGAAATTCCCGGCGGCGGCTTCCAGGTTTTCGGAACGCCTCCGGCGACGCGCATTTTGTCCGGCTATGGGCTGATGGAATTTATGGACATGGCGCAGGTTTATCCCATCGATGAGAACGTCATCGCCCGCACGCAGCAGTGGCTGTTGGGGCAGATGAACGATGACGGCAGTTTCAATCCCGACGAAAATTACGCTCACGCGGAGATGTGGAGCGCCATCCAAAACAATAAAATCCTCGCCACGGCTTACATTGCGTTGGCGTTGGAACAATCGAGCGCCGGTCCCAGAGTAAATCCGTTGAGCCGCACGTCGAGCAATATCGCCGCTCAGACGGCGGCGCCGAAATCCGCCAACATCGATCCGCAATTGCAAAAGACGAAACAATATCTCTTCGCTCATACGGATGATGCTAAGGATGCCTATACGCTTGCCATTCTCTGCAACGCGCTGCTGGCGCTGGATCCGCAAAGTCCCGCGACGCAAACATGCGTCGACCGGCTGGTGGAAGTGGGCATTATCGAAGGTGAGCGCATGGTATGGAAAGCGGAAGCCAGCATGAGTTTCGCGCGCGGCGACAACGCATCTGTCGAAGCGACGGCCTGGGCGGCGCTGGCGCTGCTGGCGGACGGACGATTCCATTCCGAACTGGGCAAGGCGCTCAATTGGATCATCGAGCAAAAAGATCCCAACGGAACGTGGGGAACGACGCATGGCACCGTGCTGGCGCTCAAGGCGCTGCTCTATTCGCTCGGCCAGCGCACGGAAAGCGCTAACGCCGAAGCCGTAATTTCCGTCAACGGCGAAGAGGCGCAGAAAATAAAAATAACGCCGCAGGATTCGGACGTGTTCCGGCAAATCGATCTCACCCGTTTTGCGAAGACGGATAAAAACCGAATCGAAATCAATCTGAATGGCGAGGGGAATTTGCTCTATCAAGTCGTTGGCAAGTATTTCGTTCCTTGGGATAAGAGCCTGAAAGTCAAACCGGCGTTCGACATTAAAGTAGAGTACGACCGCTCCCAATTGCGCCGCAACGACGCGGTAACCTGCAACGTCATCGCCCGCAATACGCTGCCGCAGCAAGCGGAGATGGTCATGATCGACGTGGGCATCCCTCCCGGCTTTAGAGTAGAAAAGTCGGCGTTGGACGATTATCAGGACGACCAGGTCATTTCCAAATATACATTGATGAGCCGCCAATTGTTGATTTACTTAGAGTCTATGGAAGGAAATACGGAATTGAAACTGGCCATCCCCATGAAAGCCACGCTGCCGATCGTCGCCAAAGCGCCGGAATCGAGCATCTACGAATATTACAATCCCGATGTGAAGGACGTATCCACGCCGCAGGAGTTAATCGTTGAATGATAAGTGATTAGTGATGATGGAACGGCCAAAAGTCAATTTTTTGCGGTGCGGGCTTCCAGCCTGCACAAGATATACTGGAGGCAAGATGCCTGCACTACAACAGGCAGTCAGCCGATAGCATCATTAATACTTTTTGCCGGATCGTCAGTGATGAATGATGAGTAAAAAAAGGTAACGATC
>JBFMBP010000147.1 GCA_040755155.1 Candidatus Omnitrophota bacterium
CCCTCGCCCTCTGGGAGAGGGTTAGGGTGAGGGATTTTAAATTCAACAAATTCATGCTATTAGATTTGTTGATATTTTCGATTAAGGAATTAGTCTATCCTTAACTTAACGACATTGGGTTAGGAGGTGGTTGACGTAAGTCCATTAAAATCAACCCCCCTCTAACTCCCCCCAAGCTTGGGGGGAGAATTTAAAGACAGATTTCATTAATTTTGCAAGAGCCTCAAGACTAATGAAATAAAGTCGAAATGATATCGAATTCGCCGGCCGCTCCGGTATCCGCGCCTTCCTTTCCGTTGAAACAAAAACGGAGAAAGAAATGGAAAAGGCGAATCTTATGGTTCGCCTTATTTCTTCTTGTCTGCGCGACGTTTGTATTCCTTGGTCCGGCCTCCTGGCTGACGCAATGGCTTCTCGTCTACGAAACGCCGCTGCGTCCGGCGGACGTAATTCTCGTCGGCGGCGCGGGCGCATCGTTGGATACGGCGGTGGAATATTGCAAAACGGGATTCGTCAAGGCGATTTTGATTGTGCAGGGAACGCCGGAGCGGTATCGCGGCGTGGACGCGCCTGTTTCAATTAACCATTTCATCCGGCAAGACCTGCGGCAAGCGGGGATTCCCGGCGCGGCGGTCTATAGCGTTGAAAAGGAGTCGCATAGTCTTTTGGAAAGCCAACGCCAATTGCGCCGGTTCATGGTAGAGCGCGGCTTCCGCTCCTATATCTGCTTTCCCCCCGATTACGCTTCGCGCTTTACGAAAATCCTTCACGAGCAAACATTCCCCGAGAAGAACGTAGAGGCCGTTATTATTCCATCCGGAGGCAAGCGAGTATTTCGCAAGCATCTTCTAGGCATTCAAAACACTTTGATCCGCTGGATGTATTGGCAAATCGTCTATTGTCCGCAAATGCGGGAAGAAATAGCGCAAGAGGAAGTATTATCCATTTCTAGGTAAGCGGATTAGAGCGTTTCAGGATGGCATAGATTGGAAGAGTAAATCAAAACCAACAATATGTCATCGCCGCTTTATGCTCGATGATATTGCCTGAATCGGGATATCCAGGATAAAGGGATTTATTTATCCTACAAATCCCGAAATCCTGGCCATCCGGATTCGGATAATGATGGCGAAGCGCCGCCGCCCGCAAGAATAAAAATTTTCCCAAATAGTTTTTTATAAATTTTGTGGTAAATTGTTTATCGAAACGCATTTTCCGAGCCATGAATATTCGCAGGAAGCAGGTAATTCTCTATGAATTGGCAGGAACGGATTATCGTCGATGAAAAAATTCTTGCGGGCAAGCCTGTTATTAAAGGCACTCGCTTATCGGTGGAATTCGTCATCGATCTGTTGGCTCGCGGGTGGACAGTGGAGCAAGTGATTCATGAATACGATCATTTGACTCCCGAAGACGTCCAAGCCTGCCTGAGCTATGCCGGCGAGGTTTTAAAAAGCGAAAGAATCTATTCGTTGCCCGCCTGAGCGGATAAAAGCCTGCGGATGAAATTTCTCCTCGACGAAAATATTCCCCTATCGGTAATCCGCCAACTTCGCGAACGAGGTCATGATGTTCTTTCGGCGAAAGAATCATTGCGCGCCGAAAACGACGAAATCGTGCTGGAACGGGCGCAAAGAGAATCCCGCGTGGTTGTAACTCAGGACAAAGATTTCGGCGAATTGGCTTTTCGTAAGCGACTGCCCTCGTCCTGCGGAATTATTCTCTTTCGTTTATCGGGCGGCGCCCCCGATGACGAAGCCCGGCGGATGTTGCAAGCCATTGAAAGCCGGAACGATTGGACAGGTCAATTTTCCGTGATCCGCGACGCCTTTATTCGAATGCGGCCTCTTAAATAATGAGAATAAGCAAAACTTACTCACGCCCCAAGTCCAAGCCTTGGCGCAGCCGTGGATAAAAAGCATTTTTCCGCGCCATTCGCGGTTCAAACCTTTTAGTCTGAATCGTGATGCCCAGGATAAAAAGATGCCCCGGATTTTTATCCTAAAATCCTGATAATCCTGGCTACCCTGATTCTGACAAACAATTGGAAAATAGTATGTACCCAATCCCGTAACGCTCTATGAGGCGGCGGCGCGGAATCCCCCGGCGGGATCGAGAAATGGCGCAGCCTTGGAGAATTCGCCGCATTCCAGCAGGACGAGGCCGTATTCTGAGCGGATTAAAGGCAGACGGGAATAACGTTGATGAAAGCGTTCGATCACGTCTCGCGCCCGGTTGAGACGTCCGCCCTTGCGGCAGATTTCCGAAAAGGCCAGCAAGGCGTCGACGGGAGGGATATCCAAGGATACGATCGGCTCCAAGGCTTCCACCGCCCGATCCACCGCTCCCACCGCTTCCAGGCAACGGGCCAGCAGCATCCGGTTCCGCGCCCGGTTGGAATCCAGTTCCACGGCTTTCTGCGCTTTCTTCAGGGCTTCGCCATACTCGCCCCGGTCGTATAGTTGCATCCCCCACCAGTAATAAGCGTCTACCTGGCTGTTATCCAATTTCGCCGCTTGCGCGAAGCATTTCAAGGCTTCCTCGACGATTCCCCGCCGCCGTAAAATTTCTCCAAGACATACGCGGGATTGAGCGCGCGAGTCGTCCCGCCGCACCGCATAACGCAATAGATCGAAGGCTTCCTGTTCCTGGTTGTCTTCAAAAAGAGCGCAGCCTAGTTTATGGGAAAGAGCGGCGTCTCCCGGATTTTTCTCCAGAATTTTCCGATAGGCGTCCACCGCCCGATACCAATGCCGGAACTGGCAGGCCATATCGGCAAAGCGCTCCAGATGCTTCCTGTCCGGCTTTTTCGACGACGCTTTTTCGTACAAAATATACGCCTCGTCGATTTTCCCATCCGCAGCCAGGACATCCCCCAGCGCCGCATAATCCGCCGCCTCCGCATTGTCGAAGGCCGCGATGTTCCGCAGTTCGCAGAGATGCGCGACCTTATTGTTCAAAACCTGAAAGACGCGGGAGCGCAGCCGGTGCGCCAAAATATGCTTCCGGTCGAACTTGAAAAGATCGTTCAGCGTTTGCAGCGTCTCGTTGTAATTCTTTCTTTGAAATTCCAGCCGCGCCTGCTGATAGAGCCGTTGAATTTCTTCCTGCCGGACGGCGGGAATGGTATTGGCCAACTGTTCGATCAACTTGGAGAGCAGTTTGATGTGGGCTTCCACGGTTACATTGGTAGATTTTTGCCGCACCAGCGCTTCGATCTTCCCGCGCTCCACGCCGGAAAGATGCGTCAGGCATTTTTCCAATGCGGCGTGAAGATTCCTCTCCATCTCCCGATCCTGATGGATTTGCTTGTCGATGCGTTCATAAAATTTCAGCAATCGGTCGCCGCGTTGTATCAATTCCTCCCGCAAATTCCTGGCTTTATCGAGGGCGTCTTGATGGCGGGTCTTCAACAAACGGTCGGATTCCGCATCTTTCATATTCGGCTTCATCAAATCGAGAGCCGATTCGTATTTTGCCAACAGTTCTTTTTTTTGCTGAAATTCCTCGAAACAAACGTCCATTTCGGCAACGAGTTCCAAACTCGATTTCGACAATCGTCCCATTTTGCGGTGGTGATCCATCTCCCGGCGCACTTCCAGCATGACGTTGCGCACTTCGTCGGCGACGCCGTCCCGTATAATCCGGGCGAATTCCGTAAAGCGGGGATCGTCATCCGACTGCTTCGCTTCCGCCTTCGATCGCATGGCGCCTTTGAGCGATTTGCTTTTAATCTGGCCTCGCAGGGAATTGGCCACATCCAATATAGAGCGAATTTCATAGTCCATAATCGTTAAACCTCGCCGCCTTCGGCGCGAGCCAACTCATGGAACGATTCGGCCATCAAATTTCCGTCGATGAACAACACGACGGTTGGCCCCATCTCCTCGTTCACCGTCAACGTTTTCCCCCAAATACTGACGCTCGTTCCGGGATAGATTTTCGCGCGGGCCAATACCAGCGGAGTCAACGCCTCCGCATCGAGAATCGCCTGATTAACGTTTTCCAGCCTCTTTTCCAGAATTTTGATCTCTTTCGCCAACTTGAGCGCGGATAACTGTACGTTTTTCAACTTGTCGTTTTCTTCCGCAGTCAGCGTTTTTTCCCGGCAAGCCTGCACCAACGCTTTTTTCGCAAGTTCCATCTTTTTGTATCGCAACTGTCTTTCCTTGAGAGATTGTTTGAGCTTATCCGCTTCTTCTTGCAAACGGGGCGAACAGTCTTCGATTTGTATAAGCGTTTTTACGCTGGATTCCGAGCCGATGATATGTGCGCGTACATCCTCATGGGCATTGGTTTCTCCGCCGATGATCTGCCCCTTCTCTCCCGTCAGCAGTACGCTCTTGGCGGAAACCGACGATTGGATCAATTCGCCTTTAATCGTAACGCTCCCCCCCGCTGTGATGCGGGCGTTGCTAATATGCTTTGCATAAACATTCTTTTTGACTTGGATTGAGGATTTCTCGCCGCCGACGATTCCCCCGCGGCAGAAGAGCGAACCGCCCGCTTTCACTTCAGCGCCTTCGATAACGCCATAGACGGCTACATCCAGATTGGATTGGATGGAAAATCCGCTCAATACGTCCTTTTTCACAACAACCGCCAAATTCGTCTGCACATCGTTGGATTCGTAATCCACATTCCCTTCGATCACTACCGCTGGTTCCACGCAATAAACGCCGTTTTCGCAATAAGCGCAGCCATCCACATCGGCGCGGATTTCCAAGCCGTCCGCGCTCGGGACGCAATAAGGAATTTCCGGCAAATTCAAATCCATCCCCGCCGCCCCCATGATTTCCCGGCCATAAACGTCCTTGCCCCCTTCGCCCTCCGATCCTGCGGTTTTTCGTAAAATCGTTTGCGTTTTTTTTACCAACTCGAAAAAACGGCCATTGGAAGCAGGCTTCTTGGATTTGACTTTATCGTCCGGAGGACGCGAAGAAGGCGACAAATTCATGCAATCCAAAATCTCCGCATCATTTCCCAAAACGGGACATTTCCCCGACGCCGTGCGAATCCACCGATCGAACAACCGTTCTTTAAATATTCGGTCGATAGCGTCATTTTCGATGCCATTCGCGATCCCCGCCCGTTGCAACGAAGCCAACAACCGCGCCGGCGTCCAAAGCGAAGCGAATTCGCTCGGAATCTTGACGCTGGCGGTCAACGAGTCCGGGCTGACCATGAGGCCAGGACCTAGACATATCGCCGCTTTCGCCAAAAGACTGGCGGGGCCGTTATCGTTTTGACTTGATTCGAGCTTGATCCCCGCTTTCGCCATTTCCTGCATCCAACGATTCAAATGCCGCAAAATGGAAAACGCCGATTCCTGCAAGCGCTGAACGGAAATTCTGCCGCGCCAGCTTTCCAATTGACCAAGAAAGGCCAGCAAATCTTCCAGCTTCGCGAGAAAAAGAATAGCGTCGGAACGCGCCGCTAAATTTTCTCTCAATTCCGATGCGCAATCCCGCATACACGCCAGAGCGCGCTCCAACATATTCCCTGTCGAAGTCTCCCTTTCCGCGCCGGTATGCGAAAGAGAATCGTTTTGTATATTCATAACGTCTTTATGCTCTATTAAAACAAGATGGTAAGAATCGAAAAAACAATGTTGCGTTATTCCCTTCCTATGATGAGAAAACTAAAGCGTTTCAGGATTGGGTAACCATGTTTCACCGCTTCCTTATCCTCACGGAAAATTCCCTCGCCCTTTGGGAGAGGGCTAGGGTGAGGGGGCAAATCCTCAATGGTTTGGCAACTATCCAAACCTGAATTGCTCTAGTGTCATGGAGAATAGCAATCCTTCCACCTTCCCATACAATCGCCGCATAGTATTCGATTAATAACGCAAATACAGCGATCGGCTATGCGTCTCCCGTCATAGCGCAATTGTTCGATTCTATTGTAAACTATATCCTAATAATGGGGGGAAAAACAAAAAAATGAACGCATTCACCGGCGCTCTCCGATTTGATATCAATAAAACAATCGCAAAAATATCCGATAGAATAGTATCATGAAGATTCGCGGCGAGAAAGAAGGAAGAATTGCATATCGCATCCATCCGGCTTCAATGCCATTCATAGTCTTCAAGCAGGATTAATCATCGGCTTCATCCGCCCCGTCGTCTGCATGACGGATAGCCACAAATCGTCCTCGGTATCCAGCACTTTTCGGCAAGAAACCGCCGCCGCCATCGGGACATGGGTAAACGCGGAATTCCAATACCCCACGATCATCGCCGTTCGGCCGGACATGGCGGCGTGCACCGCGTTTTGCGCCAGCCGCAGGCAAAACATCCGATCCGAAGGCAAGGCTTTTAGCGAACGGACAATATAACTGGGATCGATGTATTTGACGGAAACGGGAATATTTCTCTCTTTAAAATAGGCTTCTACGCGCTCGTGGAGATAGACGCCGATATCCGCCAGTTTCACGTTGCCGGAAGCGTCTTTTCCCATCGTGGAGAGCTGATCCTGCAAGAATTTTTGCCCCGCGCCCTCGGCGACGACGACCACGGCGTGAGGGCGCCGAAGAATCCTCTTTTCCAGTTCCGCCAAAAAACCGTTGGGCGGATCGAGATCGAAGGGCGCCTCCGGGATAAGCGTAAAATTGGCTTCGCCGCTGGCCACGGACGCCATCGCCGCCAAAAAGCCGGATTGGCGTCCCATCAATTTGACGATGGCGATGCCGTTGAGCGTTCCTTTCGCTTCAGCATGGGCGCTCTGAAGCACCTCCGCCGCCACGGAATAGGCGGATTCGAATCCAAAACTTTTTTCCAAATAGGCGATGTCGTTGTCGATGGTTTTTGGGACGCCGACGACGGCGATATCCAGCCCGCGCTTTTTGATTTCCTGCGACAAGGCCAAAGCCCCCCGCTGCGTTCCGTCGCCGCCGACGGCGAACAGGATATTGATTCCTCTCGCCGCCATATAATCCGCCATCTCTCCGATCGGCTGCGGCCCGCGCGAGGAACCGAGAGCCGTGCCGCCTTGCATCGGCCAGTTCTCGACCAAATCAGGCGTCAAGGGCATAGGCGCCAGCTTGGATCGTTCCACAAGCCCCAAATACCCGAAGGGAATGCCGTAAATGGCTGGTACTCCATAATGGTGATGCAGAGAAAGCACCAAACCTCGAATCACATCGTTCAAACCAGGGCAAAGCCCGCCGCAAGTTACGATGGCGGCCTTCGTCCGGACGGGATCGAAATAGATGGCGTCGCGCGGCCCCGCTGCTTCGAACGAAGGCGGCTCTACTCCCTCGGAAATGTACTTCTTCCAGGCGCGAAGCGAACGATCGTAGACGATTCTCTCCGAATCCTCCACGAAATTCGCGATATAATCCCCATCGATATGCGATAATTTCATCGGGGATTTATAACGGTATTCGCCCAGACGTTCGATCGCGAAGTCGTACAGCTCTCCATTCATACCCTTGCTCCTTCCATCGCCTTGAAAATGCATTCGCCATTCATGACGCAGGATTTTTATTATCTACTTTATTTCGAGGCTCTTGCAAAATTAATAAAATCCGCTTTTTAATTCTCCCCCCAAGTTTGGGGGGAGTTAGAGGGGGGTTGATTTTGTTAGACTTATAACAACCCCCTCCTAACCCAATGTCATTAAGTTAAGACATAACGTGACGAAATTCCATTCCCTCGCCCTCTGGGAGAGGGTTAGGGTGAGGGATTTTAAATTCAACAAATTCATGCTATTAGATTTG
>JBFMBP010000148.1:0-15579 GCA_040755155.1 Candidatus Omnitrophota bacterium
ATCTCCCCTCCCGCCTCGCCCAAGAAAACGTCGATCCCCGCATCCCATGGCTTTACAACTTCAAACTTGACTTTCGCTTTCGCTAACCGTAGAGTCAAATTTTCTCCCCCTTATAAATCCTTGAAGAATGGGAGAGGTTAGGTGAGGGTTGATATTAGTGAACTTATAATCCCCTCACCCTAATCCTCTCCCAGAGGGCGAGGGAATTTTAAGACACATTCTTAATAAGACTTGGTATTATCCCTCGATTTTTTTCGGGCCAGCGCATCATATCCTTGACAAAAACGAGGCTTCTTATAATATTTAAACCGTTATTTCGAATGGATGAGCAGGAGTAGCTCAGTTGGTAGAGCTTCTCGTTGCCAACGAGAAGGTCGCGAGTTCGAGTCTCGTCTCCTGCTCCAGAAAATTCTCCCCGGACCGAAAAGTCCGGGGTTTTTTTATTGTATCGAAGATGGCGGGGGGAATCAGTTTTTTGCCGATAACAATTTGGCTAAAACGATCGACAAATGTTCGATGCTTACAGGCTTCATCTCGACATCCCGTATTCCGGCCGCTGCGGCGGATTCGGAAGTAACTCGTTCGTCATAGCCGGTATAAAGAAGGATTGGAATATCCGGACGCCGATGCAGAATTTCTTGGGCGAGTTGCATCCCCGTCATGCGGGGCATGGTTTGATCGGTCATTACCAGAGCGAATTTCATCGGATCGAGAAGGAAGGCTTCTAACGCTTCTTTTCCATCCGCGCATACCACCGAACGATATCCCAGCGTTTCCAGCATTTTTCTTCCCAAATCTCGCAAATATTCCTCGTCGTCGGAGAATAGAATCCATTCCCCGTTCCCCATTTGCAGAGAAGTGTTTTCTTTTTGTTTTTTTTCAGCATCATTACAGACGGGGAGATAAACGTAAAAGGTAGTCCCTTGACCGAGGACGCTATCCAATTGGATTCCCCCATTATGATTTTTCACGATCCCCAGCACGACGGATAACCCCAGGCCAGTTCCTTCGCTTTTATCCTTCGTCGTAAAGAAAGGATCGAAGATTCGATCCCGGATAAGGGGATCGATGCCATGCCCGTTGTCTTTAACCGTAAGGCAAACGTATTTTCCCGGCGGCAAATCCGAGAGCGGGAGCGGTATGTTTTCTTGAATTTCCCGGTCGATTAAGGAAACTTCAAGAAGATTTCCTTGATCGCGCATAGCGTGAGCCGCATTCATACATAAATTCATCAGTATTTGATGAATTTGATTCAAATCCCCCATGACCATCGAATCGCTGTCGATATTTTGTTTGATTTCGATCGTCGTAGGCAAGGTCGATCGCAACAGCTTCAATCCTTCCTTGATCGTCAAGTCGATGGGAAACGGATGTTTATCCATATCGTGTTTCCGGCTGAAAGCTAGAATCTGTCCGATCAGATTTTTGGCTCTCTCGGAAGCCTTCAACACAATGCTCAAGTATTCCAGAACCAATTCCGGATCGTGGTTGGAACTATAGGCCAAATGGGTATATCCCATTATAGCGGTGAGGATATTGTTAAAATCGTGCGCGATGCCGCCGGAAAGGGTTCCGAGGGCTTCCAATTTCTGCGCCTGAAGCAGTTGTTTCTCCATTTGCCGTTTTTCCGTAATGTCGAAGGCGTAATGCAGGAACAAATCCTCGGATACGGGAATCCAGTGAACATCCCAAATCGCGCCATGATGTTCCACTTCCCGCTGCTGAGGTGGGCCGCAAGTCCTTTTTTCAACAGCAAGACACCAGGGACAGGGATCGTCCCGTTTGATCCAAGTATTGAAGCATTGCGTCCCCAGAACGGCGCCGGCTTCCATTCCCTTGCGATTCGCCGCGACAATTTTGCGGGTAATCGGATGGATAAGTAACGCCGCGCAGGGCATGCTGTCCATAAAAATTTTGTTGAGGCGAATCTGTTCTTGCAGCGCCGCTTCGGCCCGCTTGCGTTCGGTGATGTCCCGCAAAAATACTACAAACCTCCCGCCTTCAGCGGGCTGGAATTGGGCGCTGATTTCAACGTCGAAAATGCTCCCATCCTTGCGGCGGTGTTGGGATTCGAAACGTTCCTCGCTCTGCGCCATGATCTTCTGGATGCGCGAAGCTGTAACGTCGATGGTTTCAAGAACATCCAGATCGTTTATACGCATAGCCAGCAGTTCCTGCGCGCTATAGCCGCTCATTCGGCAATAGGTCTCGTTGACTTCCAGCAGACGCCCCTGCAAATCCACTACCCAGAAGCCGTCCATGGCCTTCCGGAGGACTGTCCGGCGCCATTCTTCGCTTTTGCGCAACGCTTCCTCCGCTTGTTTGCGTCCGGCCAACGTTTGGGCTAGTTTTATGTTGCTGTAACTCTGCGTTGAAATCAGGTTGGCCAGCTGGGCGTAAAAGGTCATGACGTTATTGACGGTTTCGCGGCTCCAACGAGGTACGCGATCAAGGGCGGCAATGTACTCTTCTTCATCGAATCCATATCGTCTGGCTTGGCCGCGAAAAGCGATATAATCCGGCGTTTCATCATCGAATAAAAACTGACCCAAAAAGATATTGCCAACATGCTTGCCGCCGATAACGATCGGCGTCGCCAAATCCCACATGTTGTTTTTGCACTTGTATAATTGGAATGCGCCGGGTTTGATGCCGCTGGAGAGCTCCAAGTCGCTTTCCACGCAATACTTGTTCGTTTCGGCGTGGATGCGATGAAACTTAGTGCAGATATCCTGCCATCCAGTAGCGACCAGCACTTTGCCATAAAGATCGATGATGCCGATGCCGATATGCGTTATACGGAAAAAACTGTTCATTATGGCCTGGATTGCCGGAACATTGATGATATCCGACAACTCCAACGCTCCCATATCTCCTTCCGGCGATAGGATAACGTCTATATTCGCTCGAACCCGCCCCTCGCTTTCCCGCAGCGCCTCCTTAGCCCGTTTGCGCTCGGCGATCTCTCTGTTAACGCCAATAAATCCAATCCGTTGCCCTTTGTTATTCAAGATGGGTTGAATTTTGATTTCCACCCAAACCAAAGACCCGTCTTTTCGTTTTTGCTGAATCTCCAGGTAATCGATTTTATTTATCCGTCCTTGGGCTTCGGCTTCCAAATATCTAGCATAAGCCTCTTGCACGAGCTGGTGCGATTCGGGCGTCATGGTCTCTTCGAAGGTTTGCATTATCGCTTCTTCGGGTTCGTAGCCGCGTAGATAGCGTATCGAAGGGCTGATGTATGTAAAGCGAAAATCGTTATCGATCGTCCAGATCACATCCTGGACGTTCTCGGAGAGAAAACGGTATTTGCGCTCGCTCTCCAGCAACTCGCGCGTTCGTTCCTCCACGATCTCATCCATACGAGCGTTTAATGCGCGCAGATTGTCCTCGGCTTTTTTCATTCGCAGCAGGACTCTGATTTTGGCCGCAAGTTCGACGCCGCCGTTAGGATTGGCGATGAAATCGTCGGCGCCCGCCTCCAAACATTGCGCAAAGAATTCCGGCGAACTTATATGATCCGTAAGGAGCGCGATGGGAATATGGGCGGTTCTCTCATCGGCTTTCAATCTCCGGCACATCTCCAATCCGTCTATGCGAGGCGATCGAACATCAAGGATAACGCCATCCACATCCCTTTCGGAGGCTAAGGCCAAACCTTCTTCTGTGGACGCCGCTGTCAGGAGACGATATTCGGGAAAGTATTTTGCCGCCAATTCGCTCAGTAGGGAAATCGTATCCGGTTTATCTTCGACGGTTAGCAAAATATTACTTTGCATGATCCCGCTATTCCTTTAACAATGTATTCCTCAATCCCATTCAAATTTCCTATTACATTGATTTTACAACCTATGGGTATATGCTGAATTTGGATTTATGCGGAATAACTCCATGCGTAGCTGCAAAAAAAAGATGCCGAAATCCCCGCAAACGCTTTCCATTATGAGTCTTATTTGCGGTGTGGTTTTATCTTCTTTTATTATAATTGACCATCTCGCGAAGGAAGGGATAAAATTTATATCGATTATTGCGACGAATGAAATACTGCTTGCCATATCTCCATTGGCTTGGATTTACTAATTCCACAAGAGGCTTTAATTCCATTATATCAGGTAAAATGTTCAGCGCCAAAATCGCTCAAAACAGCGCTTGAAAAAATATTCTTTCCCCTCCAGAATGCCGATTGTTGTGAGAACGCTATCCTTTCGAAATTAACGGGTCAATCGAAAATGAAAAAAGGCGCAGGGTTGATTTTATTCTTTTCCGTCTTGACTCTAGCCATGGCCAACGCAACGGCTTCGGAAAACAACGACGGATGGATCGGCCTGTTCAACGGCGAGAATCTCGACGGTTGGAAAGCGGTGGAGAATCCCTCTTCCATTTCCGTGCGGGATGGGATGATCGTAGGCGACGGTCCCCGCGCCCATCTCTTCTATATCGGGCCGGTTGCGAACCTTGATTTCAAGAATTTCATTTTCCGGGCGGAAGTGTTGACGGTAACGGGAACCAATTCCGGCGTCTTTTTCCATACGAAATACGAGGAAAGTTCATCGCCCAGCCAAGGCTACGAAGCGCAAATCAACAACTCCATGCCGCGCGAGAAGGTCAAGACGGGCAGCCTTTATCAAGTGAAGAACCTTTACGAGACCAGCGTGAAAGACAACCAATGGTTTACGCTGGAGATCATGGTCCAAGGCAAGCGCATCGTAGTGAAAGTGGACGATAAAACGTTGATGGATTTCACGGAGCCGCCGGATCACATGCCGCCGAAAAGCCATCCCGGACGATTTCTCTCCAGCGGAACCTTTGCCCTGCAAAATCACGATCCCAAGAGCCGGGTGTATTTCAGAAATATCCGAGTCAAAATTCTGCCCGATTAATCCCAATCACTACTGAATTTGTCGCTTTTAAATTCCTCTCCCATGATTGGGAGAGGTTAGGTGAGGGTTGATATCTTTAGACATATTATCCCCTCACCCTTGCCCTCTCCCAGAGGGAGAGGGAATTATAAGCAACAATTTTAATAGGGTTTAGTATAATCCCGAATCGTTTCTTTCTCCAAACCGTATCGCTCCACAATAGCGGACTCCACATCGGCGAGCTCGCCGGAAAAGGGGCCGGGAGTTTCCATTTTCAAGGAGGTCAGCGCCGCCGACAGCAGACAGGAGGCTTTTGGAGAATGATGCATCCGCCAATAGCAATACGTACTGAAGCAGGTATCGCCTCTGCCGGTTCTGCCGGTTAGGTTTTTTGAAGTGAAGGGAAAGAAATAGATATGTTCTTCCGCGAGAACCAAAACGCCGGGCGAACTAGTAACCATCACTTCCTGCGCGCCCCAGCTATGCAATAGACGCGCCGCTTTCTCGGCGTCTTTCTCGCCGGTGAGAATTTCCGCTTCGGCGGCATCCGTTTTCAAGTAGGTTACGAGAGGAAGAATTTCCCGCTTGCGATCCCAATCCTTAAAAACCATCGGTCCGTTTTCGTTGACGCGCAGAAAACCTTGAGCGTCAGTCGCGATCTTACCGCGCTGCGCCAATTGCGCGATTAACTCTTCCTGAAATTCGCCTTTCATCAATCCGCCCAAATAATAAATATCCGCTTCGACATCGTCGGGAATGTCGGCGATGACGAATGGATCGGCGGCGCCGAGGGCTTCGCATTTTCGCTTGTCGCGGTCGGGCGTGAAATAAGTATTGCGGATGGAAGTGGATTGGCGGGAGTTTCTATAGATATAAGGGACGTCATGCTTCGAAAAAATTTCCAAGGCGGATTGGTCGTTTTGATTTAATTTCGTCAAAGCCAGAAGATTGGCGCCGATCCGCTTGGCCGTTACGGACGAATAGACTACGGCGCCGCCGATCGACAATTCGCGGCTGTCCGGGGTTATATTTTCGTCTTTGGATATATGTCCTAATATCAGCATGTCGTAATGTTTAGTCATAATTGTTTTCTCGATTCGCTTTGCCTTCGTCAGTCTTTGGCTTTCACTTTCCAGAGCATGGAGGATAACGCTACGGCGAGGATGGCCGCACCCAGCCAAAAAAGAAAGGCGGAATGGAAATTATGGACGGTTTGGCCATCGACGATGGTTTTGCCCGCTTTGATTAAATCGCCGCTTATCCATTCCTGAATCGCCGCGCCCAGGTAACTAAAGACGCCGACCAATCCCATCGCGGCCCCCGCCGCCCGTTTGGAGCAGATATCTACGGCCATGAGTCCGCCGAGAAAAACCAGCAATCCGCCCAGGCCGAAGCCGAATAACGAAACGCCCAAGACATGAAGATAATGGAATTTCGTCCCCACATGCAGCTGAACGCCTGTATCGATAATGTTGTAGTCCGTTAGTCCC
Organism: Candidatus Omnitrophota bacterium; assembly: GCA_040755155.1. NCBI lineage: Bacteria > Pseudomonadati > Candidatus Omnitrophota > Candidatus Omnitrophota bacterium. The sequence goes on from JBFMBP010000148.1 coordinate 6,350, forward strand.
AGCGTCCATCCCTGGCAATGAATGATCCAGTATTTTTGCTCTTGTTCGTTAGAATCCTTATAGGTTCCGGATGTTGTATAAGCGTTGACGGGCAAAGCGATATTATTTTCTTTTAATTCTTGCGCCACTTCGTTGGTAATCGCTCCGTCTTGCAAATAACTGGAATAGGAACGATCAAGTTTGAAGAGAAGCGTCGATGGGGCGGCGAATAGGATAAGCAATCCAGCGATTTCTATTAGTCCATAAAACAACGCGACAATGTTGCGCCGCGAATGAAAGAAAAAGTCTGAAATGAAACCCGAAGATACGGCTCCGCCGGTCTCGATCATCTTGGCCCAGCCTAAGAGCGAACCCGCCGCAATGATCGAATAGGCCTTGTCTTCCTGCAGGTACATCACTCCCCAACTGCTGACGCCGTAACGCGCCACGTACATGCAGGCGCTGCTGAGTCCGAGAATCCACACGGCGGGATTCAGCAGCACTTCTTTTTGCGCTTGCCAAGTCGATAGCGCCGCGCCTGGGCTGGCGCTGGGATGATCGTTTTTGTAATCGGCGACGGTGGGAAGTCCATAGGTTCGGGGACGGTCGGCTAGAAATACCGCCATGAGGAGAGCTATGGCGAGCGTTGCGCCGCCCGCGCTCCAAAAACCCCAGCGCCAGCCGAAATAGGAGATGACGACCGCCGTCATGACGAACGTAATCCCTTCGCCGATGCTGTGCGCCGCGCTCCATAATCCGTATCGCGTTCCGCATTCGCGGTTGCTGAACCATTGAGACATGACGACCACGCTGGGCGCGCAGCCCATCGATTGGAACCAACCGTTTAAAAACCACAATACGACAAAGACGATGAATACGTCGGAGAAGCCGAAGAAAATGTTAATAATAGCGGATAGCAGCAAACCGGTCGTCATGAACTTGCGCATGTTGCAGTGATCGGCGATAAAGCCGTTGATCAGTTTGCCGAAAGCGTAACTGAGCCATATAGCGGTTCCAATCTTGCCCAATTGCGCGGCGTCGAGAATGCCGCTATCGATTAAAGGCTTTTTAGCGACGCTGATGCTTAGGCGGGCGACGTAATAAAAACTATAACCGATAATAATAGCAAGAAAGACCTGCCACCGCTTGCGTTCGAAAATTTTACGAATTTGATTTTGATCTTCCAGCAGAGGCTTATCGGGGCCTGTCCGGTAAAAATGGGCGACGTAGTTAAATAGATTCATTCCGCCTTGGCTCCATCATCGCAGATCGTTCTTCCAGCTATTTGATCGGCGTCCAATTATACAACCCTTAATTCGCTTACGATTCAGGTTTTCAAAGTATCAGAACCTTCGGGAAATGGCAAGAAATAGGTTGAGAAAAAATGGGGGGTGGGAATATCATAGTAAAAATGAGAAGCGGCGGCGAAAAAAAATTTTTTTTCGCCGCCGTTGGGATTTCAATCTATTTATATCGTATTTTTTATAAAGCCCGCATAAAAGCGACGATATCCTTCTTTTCCTGATCGCTTAGTTTCAACTGTTGGATGATATTGAAAAATTCCACCGTGTCTTCCAACGTCATCAGCCGTCCGTCGTGCATATAGGGCGGCGAATCTTTGATTCCGCGCAGCGGGAATGTTTTGATGGGGCCGTCGGAAGAAGCCATTCTGCCGTTAATCAAGCGCGGCTTATAGAAGCGCTCGGTCTTGAGATTGTGCATAAGGTTGTCTGTGTAATACGGCGCGGGATGGCAAATGGCGCACTTGGCTTTTCCGAAGAACAGTTCCTGTCCGTTCATCTCGGATTTCGTCGCTTGGCTTGGATCGAGTTTGCCGAAGATATCAAGTTTCGGCGCGGGGGGGAAATCCAATAGAGCCAGAAATTCCGCCATGAAATGAACCTGGCTGCCTCGTTCGAGAACATTGACTCCCTTTTTCGTGGCAATGACGGGATCTCCATCGAAATAGGCGGCCCGCTGTTCGAACTCCGCGAAATCCTCGACCGTCTTCAAAGCGCGCTGCGAACCGAAGAGGCGCTGAATGTTTACGCCCCGCAAGGTGGGCGTATCGAGGCGGTGGCGAAATTCTTGGGGACGAATGTCGCCGACCAGGTGCGTCGTTCCGTTCGAGTGGCCGTTCACGTGGCAATCGAAGCAGGTAACGCCTCGGCTGGGACGTTCGGAACGGCGGTCGTCCGTCATGTTGAACTGCTGTTGCGCCGTGGGCAGCAATAAGAGGCGCAGACCTTCCAATTGCTTAGGATTCAATATGCCGTTGAATAGTTCGAAATAATTGTCGATAGACAAAACTTTTCCTTGCGAAACGTCGCCCAAATCCGGCCGCGTCGTCAGGTAGATGGCGGGAGGAAAATCCGGCAAAAATTGATCGGGAATATCGAAATCCAAATCGTATCGAGTCAGGTCGCGCTGTTCCTGTTTAAGCATTTCTTCGATATGAAATTTCGGAAAGACCATGCCGCCTTCGGGATGATTGGGATGGGGAAGCGGCAGGAATCCTTGAGGAAACAGTTCCTTATCCCGAATCTCGTCCGGACTCATGGAAGCCAGCTTTTTCCAGGTCATTCCCTCAGGAAGATTTACCCGTACGCCGGTCTGGATAGGTTTTCCCCGCGACATGGTCAAGCCGTCTTCCGTCTGGTCGCTCAGGTCGTAGCGTTCGTGGAGCAAATCCAATTGCCGTTTCATAATTTCCGGCTTCGCCGCTTTCATCCGGCTTATGACGGATTGAATATCTTCTTTCATCACCACCGGCGAATAGCTGGTTTTGGGGGCGTCATTCGCTAAGGTCCAATTCGCGATTCCTAACGATAGAGCTAACAGGCCTATAGCAAGAGAAAAAAGCAGAACGCGATTTTTTTTCATGAGTATTCATCCTTTCTCAGTTTTTTCTTTTAAGCGACTCTCTTGTCGTGATGGACGCATTCCCAAATACTTTCTCTCTCCCTCCTTTCTTTCGAGGATTGACGCGCAGCGCATCGATGCAATAATAATTCCTATCAAATAATTATTCTTATTTCTATTGCGCATTCTCCCCCTTCTTGCTTTCGAGGTAGAAAATAAGATCGGAGAATTACATAAGATGAAATCCTATTTAAGAATTATTCTTATTAAGAATACTAAAAAAAACGGATTTTGTAAAGAGGGAATTTCAGGAATAGGTTACTTTTTCGCCGTTTTCAGGCAGTCGCGGCAGATTCCCCATAACTCCACCGTTTTCGATTGGATGACGCCGTATTCTTCCGTTTCCTGGGGAAGATGGAATCGATCGAAATCCGGCCAGTAAAAATCGCAGACCTTTTTGCATTGGACGCAGATGAAATGGTGATGAGTGTTCGTATTGGGATCGAAGCGGCTGCGGTCGTCCAAAGGATGGACGCGGGATATGATTTTGCATTGTTCGAAGAGGGCGAGCGTACGATAGACCGTATCCAGAGAAATCGTCGGGATTCGAATCTTGACGCGATTATAGATATCCTCCGCCGAGGGATGATCGGCGGCGGGGGCGATCTCGCGGAAAATTTCCAATCGTTGATGCGTAACTTTAATTCCGCAATTTCGGCAGGAGGCGGCGAACTTTTCCAATTGTTCTTTCGGAAGGCGGATTCGCGATTTTTTCAAAATAGCATCGTCTTTCATGCCGCAGAAAAAGAATTAGGAAATCTATGCGGGCGTTTATTTCTTTCGATTGTACTTTTTAAAGATAGGCTAATCCACTGTTCATGGGTAGTCTAATCTTTATTTTATCCAGAAAAATCGGATTCGGAAAATCATAGAGAGAATTTTACTTTGCCGTTCGTCTTGCCTTGTTCGTCCGTTACGCGAAAATAGAATCCCCAATCTTTTTCCTCATTGCATATTTTAAGAAGCACGGGAGTGGTTCCCGCTTTTAATGTAACCGGAATCGCCCAATTATCGAGTATCGCCAAACTGTCGGGCGGCTTTACGAAAACAAGATCGCCGCCGATCCACATTTTCATCGCATCGTTGACGCCTACGCGAATCTGGACGGAAGTTTCAGCGTCAACGGTAAGATAGCCAAGGGCATAGGCGCATACCCATTGATTGGTTTTGAAATGCGATTTCAAATCGACGGCGCCGCAGAGATCATCGCAGTTCCAAATTTCCCAGGCGGCCTCTCCATCCGCTCCCACCACCTTTGCTTTCAAATCGATCTCCTTTTCGGGTGGATAAACGGCGTCGAATCCTTTTCCTTCTTTATTTTCGAAGGGGCCGATAAGATTCCACTCCGTTTGCACGCCGAATAAGGAACGGATATCGGGATCCGCTTCGCCCCGCCAACGTTCGATTTGCAGACGCTGGATGGTTTGCGAAATGAAATCGTCCGAAGCTCGTTGTTTGTCTCTCTGTTCCACTTGAATCGTGCGAAATTGAAAATTGGGACCCGCCAGACAAAGAAGCGCAGAGATTCCCAACCGATCCGTCCTATCGCTAACGTCTCCCTCCCGGATGCGCAAGGCATTCTTCAACAAAAGATCGTCATCGGGAATAAGCCGTTGCCGCAAAACTTGGATATATTCATTGAGATTGGGGACGTAGGCGATCTTGTATTGGTTCGAATCGGGCTGGCTGGCGAGTTGGGCGTTATTATCCGGCAGATAATCGACGGCGTGCGGATAAATCCAGATATAACGCCTTCCCGCCGCCAATAGCCCGGCAAATTGGGAGCGGAACTCGTCGGGAGTGAATTGGGCCGCTTGCAGTTCCGGACGTTGGGAGGGAACCTCTTTGCCTATTGGCCAGCCAGCGGGACCTACCGAACAGCGGCGGCGCCAGTAGTCCCAGGCTTTAGGGGAAACAAGGCGCTTAATCTGTCGATGCAACGTTTGCGCGTGCAGCAGGATGCTGTTGGGATTGTCTCGCAGATAAGTCCATTCCGTAAAAAGATGGACGCCGCCGGAAGCGTCGCGCCGCGCCGCCTCTTCGATCCATGCTTTCAGAATATCGACGATGATTTCATGATCCCCGCCGGGGAAAGTGATAAATTCCATATCGGGAAAAGCATCGAGCATGTCCGACATAGAATCCCGCATTCTCTGCCGAACCTTTTCGATCAAATCCTTGCGGTTGTAGCGATCGTAAGAATACCCCGCCCAGTTGTAATTATATTGCTCGCCGACATATTCGGTATCGACCGCCACTCCCCGAAATCCGGCTTGTTTGGCGAAGATAGCGGCTTGTTTGAGGCGATCGCGATAAATATCCCAAGCGGGATCGTTAAACCAATCGGGAAGTTTTTGATAATAAGCGACTTTGAGAAAATTGCTGTCCAGCCCCTTTTGGCGGCAATTATCGTTTACCCGCTTCCAGGTTTGCAGGAGTTCATCCTGTTCGCCGATGGTATAGGGCTTGCCATCCCGCGCCCAAACGTCGTCGGACCAATCGTTTTGGATGCCTCCAGCGATGATGCCGTTAAAACCGATCCGAACGTACTCGGCGGCGTTTTTCTCCAGACTTTCGGGATCAATGGTCCAAAAGAGAAGCGTTTTGGGTATGGGAAACTCTTCCGAGGAGCGATAGGAGCCTTTCCAGGGGATTTTTCCGGGTTCCTCGACTAATGGATTGATGACGATCGGCGACTGCGCAGCAAATATCCATAAAGAGCATAGAATTAATCCTGGATTCATAATCGCGCTCCTTCTCAATAACACGTCAAATGGAGGATATAGGCATAAGCCTCATAAATTCCATTACGTTAGTTCTAATTTTCTTTCCGCTTTGATAAGTATGCAGAGAAATAGAACTCATGTCTATCTTGTTGAATGGGTGATAGGGATAAGCAGGTAGAAAGTAGGATGGGTCGCGTTTTTTGACCCATCGATATTTAAGGAATGGATTAATTGATGGGTCAAACGGCATGACCCATCCTACGGTTTTAAACGGTTTCATAAGAGGAATAAAAAATGATTCGAATTGCGCATCCATTCATGAATCCGTATAGATAAAAAAAATTTACTGATGCGCTAAAGTTTTTGGTTTTCCTGCCGATAATAAAATTGGGCAGAAGCGTCTGTTGACAATTTTGGAGTGAGATGAAGCGAATCGGCTTTCGTATTTTGAAATTTAACTTAGCCGCTTCCTTTGCTTATCTCCCATAGGGCCTATGTGGCGTCGTTGAAAGGAGACAGCAATGATTGATGGCGTGAATCCGAATTTGGCCATGCCGCCTGCGACCGCTGCGGCGAAAGTGAAAAGTAGTACATCTCAACCAGCCCCAGTTCCGGCGGATGAGAACGTTCCTCCTCCTCCTTCCCCCAAAAAGGTGGACAGCGTCAATGTTTCCGCTGAAGCGCAAAGCGTTTCTACGCGAAGCGAAGAAGCGGCGGAATCTCAACAACAAGAATCGACAGAATCGGAGTCCAAAGGTGCGAGCAAACTGAATTTAATCGCTTAACTCCAAACCTGTTTTTTCCCTAATTGAAGATCGCTCATGGAACTTTCCCCCATGAGCGTTTTTTTTCGTAAAAATGAAAAATACAAAGGCATAAACTCGCATTTCCGGGATTTATAATTCCGTAAACTGATTATAATGAAGAGGTTGCCTTTTCGAAAACGCAATGCAACAAAATAAGGATTAAACAGTTATATTCGTAGAGAAGATGATGGCGAATTATTTCTTGTTTCCTTTCGTATTGAGTTTATAAACGAATGGAGGATGGATCGTGAATCGGCGGATTAGAAAATTTATCGGCCTTCTATGGCTTCTAAACATAATCAGTCCTATTCTTTGCGCCTCGGAAATGGCGGAATCGGCCTCCGCCGTTTATACCGATCCTCCGAGTAAAGAATACATGACAAAATGGATGATCGCCGGTCCCTTTCCCTTCGAATCAGGCGCGAATGCGCCCGCAGATTGGCGCATAGAACCGTTCGGCAAAGCCTTCGGCTTCGATTTCTTAACGCAGCAGGGAGGAGAATCGTCTATCCGGCCGCAGGAAGGCATGATCCAAATTTGGAAGGAGAAAGAATACCCATGGAAATTCTATCGGAGCGGCGATGAGGATATCGATCTGGTAAAGGTTTTCGGCGAAACGGAAAACGCCGTCGCTTACGCTTATGCGGAAATTAAGATGACGCAGCCGATGAAAATTTATTTCGCCGTTGGTAGCGACGATGCCGTAAAGATATGGCTGAACGGCGTTGTGATCCACGAAAACCTGACCAACCGTCCATTGACTCTCGACGAAGACTTGGTTTCGGCGGAATGGAAGGAAGGGAATAACTATCTCCTGCTGAAAATCGTCAATGGGATTAGAGAATGGGGATTTAGTTGCCGTCCTTTTGTCGAAGAAGATATTCCCCTCGAAAGGCTTATTTCCCGCGATCTGTCCCGCAATCCCCGTTTGTTTTCCGGTTTGATGGCGTTGGGAGCAATCGTCATTGGTTTAATCGTTTTCGCACTCGTAATCTTTCGCATCGAACGCCGATACGATTGACGGCATGACAGATCATCGAAAGAGTCGCGTCTTCTTAATTCATCATTCATCATTCATCATTCATCATTCATCATTCATCATTCATCATTCATCATTCATCATTCATCACTCATCATTTCCTACTGCATTGAGTATAATGTCCCATCGCGTGGGTTTGGCGATTCCCATTTTTTGGCTTGATAGGAGTTGATTATGAGGCTTCATTTTCTCGGCGCCGCTGGCGGCGTTACTGGTTCCATGCACCTGTTGGAAGCGAACGGAAAGCGCATTCTGATGGACTGCGGCTTCTATCAGGGACGGCGCGAGGAATCCAACCGGCTCAACCGCAATCTGCCTTTTGCGCCGGGAAATATCGACGTAATGGTCTTGTCGCACGCGCATATCGACCATAGCGGCAACATTCCCCTCCTCAGCCGGGGCTATAACGGCAATATCATATCCACGATGGCTACGCACGATCTCTGCGCCGCGATGCTGGCGGACAGCGCTCACATCCAGGAAAAGGACGCCGAGTTTTTCAACAAGAAAATCGCTTCCCATCCCGATCAGCATATCGCCCCCATTTATGGCTTTCCGGACGTGGAAAAAGGTCTAAAGCAATTCATCGCCATCAATTACGAGCGTCCTTTTCCGCTCTCCGACGGCGTTACGCTTACGTTCTACGACGCCGGGCACGTCTTAGGCTCCGCCATCGTGGTTTTGGATATCGAAGAGAATGGAACTAAGCGGCGGCTGGTCTACAGCGGCGATATCGGGCGCAAGAATTTACCCATTCTGCGCGATCCCACGCTGATCGATAACGCCGAGATCGTTCTCATGGAAAGCACCTATGGCAACCGGATGCACGATCCCATCGAAGTGGCGGACGAAAAGCTGGCGGACGCCGTCCACGCCGTCTATCAACGCAAAGGCAAGTTGATTATCCCCTCCTTTGCGCTCGAACGCGCCCAGGAAATTCTCTATAGTTTCAGTACGTTATTCAAACGCAAGCGCATCCCCCGCCTTCCCGTCTATGTGGACAGCCCATTAACCTTGAAGGTAACGGAAATTTTCCGCCTGCATCCCGAATGCTTCGACGAAGATCTGCGTTCGCTTTTCAATCGTAAAGAGGATCCGTTCGATTTTCCCGATTTGGAGATGGTGCGCAGCAAGGAGGATTCGCAAGCATTGAACGAAGCGTCGGGGCCGATGGTTATCATTTCCGCGTCGGGAATGTGCGAAGCGGGGCGCATTCTCCATCACTTGCGCAACAACATCGGCGATCCCAACAATATGATATTGATCGTAGGCTTTCAGGCCGAACATACGCTGGGCCGCAAGATCGTCGAACGCCAACCAACCGTGCGCATCTTCGGCATGGAGCACGCCCTGGAAGCCGAAGTGCGCGTCATCAACGCCTACAGCGGCCATGCGGACCGGGAGGGGCTTGACGCTTTCGCCTTGGCGTCCAAGAAAACCATGAAGAAACTATTCCTGATCCACGGCGAGGCGGATCAAAGCCAGGCGATGGCGGAACGGTTGCGGGGAAAGGGATTGCCTGATGTTCACGTTCCCAAACGGGGCGAATTTGTCGATTTATAAGAAGGTTAAGTTTGGAGTAATAATGATAAGGGGGATAAGAGAGCGGACATCATAGCAATCGTTTCCCGATCGATTCGATATGTTCGGTAAAAGGATTGGGAGGCGTTAGTGGAACCAAATCGATAGGAATAAGAAATTCATCCTCCAACTTAGCGCCATAAGCGAAAAAGTCCCATCCGGGAATATCGCAAGCAA
>JBFMBP010000148.1:15679-32303 GCA_040755155.1 Candidatus Omnitrophota bacterium
ATCGATTCGATATGTTCGGTAAAAGGATTGGGAGGCGTTAGTGGAACCAAATCGATAGGAATAAGAAATTCATCCTCCAACTTAGCGCCATAAGCGAAAAAGTCCCATCCGGGAATATCGCAAGCAAGATCGATATCTCTTGCCTTTTCGGGATTATTTAACGCGCTGCCGAATAGAATCAGCCGGGTGGCGCCATAAAATTTCGCCAGTTCAATCATTCGGTCGATCAAGACTTGATCCAGTTTCATGTTTTTCCCCTTCTTGCATTCTTCCATTTTACATGGATTATTGCAGTAGAAAAACCTTCTTATCAATTACCGCTCAATATTAGAAAACATGAAACTCTCCAAGTTGATTCTTTCGGCATGGCTGGCGGCGGGTGGTTTGCTCGCGTTTCTTTCCTGCGGAAAACCGCCTCCACCCAGCGCGTGGAAGACTTCTTTCTACGTTTGGCGCGAGCAATGGACGGAGGATATGGAACCGGCGCTGAACCGCGCTGCGCCTTGGGCGAACGAATTCATGATCTTCGCCGCCTCGTTTCGCGTGATGGGGGATCGCCTTGTTCTCGATAAGAAAACAGTGGATTGGCGCTTTCTTTCGCAGACGGGCAAGCCGGTGGTTTTGGTTTTCCGGCTGCCGGTCCAGTTCGCCCTCATCTTAGAACGGACTCCATCCCAAACTGCCGTCTTTCTCCAAGACGCGATTCAACGCCAAATGGAAGAAGCTCGCGCCCAAAGCGCCGCCGTCGCCGGGACGCAGTTTGATTATGATTGCCCCACGTCGAAACTGAAGGATTACGCCGCTTTGTTGCGCGCTTTGCGGTTTGCAGCGCCGAAGACGCCGCTCTCGATTACCGCATTGCCGGCATGGCTGGAAAGCGCGGCGTTTGCGGATTTGATTCATGGCCTCGCCTATTACGTCTTGCAGGTTCATTCTCTGGAAAAACCCTCCTCCATCGATAAAGATTACCGCCTCTGCGATGTCCGCCAAGCGGAAAAAGCCATCCGGCGGGCGGCTGCATTCGGCAAACCGTTCTACGCCGCGCTTCCCACGTATGGCTATCAATTGATCTTCGACGAAAATGGAGCATTCGCCGCCATCGCTTCTGAAGACGCGCCCGATTCGCTTCCGGCGAATTATCGAACGCGCGCCGTCTTCGCCGAGCCGGAAGCGATCATTCCTCTTCTTGAATCGTTGCAGCGCGATCCGCCCGCTTCGCTAGTGGGCGCAGTATGGTTCCGGCTGCCGGTGGATTCTGACCGCATGAATTGGACCTGGCCAACGCTCTTGGCCGTGATGGAAGGCCGGATGCCCGCGATGTCGTTTAAGGCGGAATTGCGCCAACCTCAGCCCGGCCTTTATGAAATTTGGGTGACGAATAGCGGAGAGCGGAATTACGAAGGAAAGATACGCTTCAACGTCGTCAAAAAACGCTCCATTCTGGCGTACGATATTTTGGGTAACTTTCACGAGGACGAATCCGTAAATAGCCTAACGGGACCTGCTCCTCGAGCAGGCGCCCCCGCGCTCGCCGCCTGGTATCGCGCGGCGCCCGGCGCGGAAGGGGACGGCCTTCCCATCCAACTGGGGCCGGTGGAGGCGATGAAATGAAAATTCGAATTATTATTGCGATAGGCGTTTACTTCTTTCTTGGAGTTATAAGCGCAGGGGCGTGTATGCCCGAATTCCCTCATTCATTTATTCCCGAAGGAGAGGAAGCCCTTATTCTCTCCCTGTCCAGCGTCACTTTCTATGACGAGTTTCTGCAAGTAGTGAAGAATCAATCTCATCTCCCCGCGTATAATAACAAATCGGGTTTCAACTTATATTTTTACGAAGGAGCGTACTCGCGCCAAACTGTAAGCCAATGGCAAAACACGTTGGACGCCGATCTCGGCGATTTGAAAGCGGGATTGGCGAAGGCGGGAATTGCGCCCGTTTCCGCAGAGGCGTTTGTCAAAGAATACGAAGCATTACGCCGGAATATGAAGATATTCGCCGATCGATCGGAAGATCAAGACTCCATTTTTCCTTGCAATTTCCAAGAAAAAAAAGAGAAATTCGATTTCTCTCCTTATGAAGAGTTATTCGAGAAAATTCCCAAGGAATTCGTTCTCTACGTCAAAGGCGCGGCGGAATACCGCGCCAACGATGGCGCCGCCGCTCAGGCGCATTGGCGGGAGTTGCTGGAATTGCCCAAAGAGCAACGGGCTTATCGCTCCGTCTGGGCTGCGTTTATGATGGGGAAAGCGCAACTGGCGCAAGACGATTCCCAGGCGGCCGTCGAGTCCTTTCAGCTAGCGCGGGCGCTAGCGGCGGAGGGATTTCGCGATTCGTTGAATCTGTCCGGCGCCAGCGTCGGCTGGCAGGCGCGGGCGGAGAAGAACCTGGGGCGTTATGCGCAATCCTTGCGGCATTATTACGAAGTTTTCGATTCGAGTGAGGACCCTTGGATCAGTTTCAATTCGTTCTTTTTCCTTTGCCGTACAATATTCCAACAAAATATTATAGATGAAGAACTCGCCAAAGATCCCTTATGCCGGAAGATCGTAAGCGCTTGGGTGATTTCTAGCAAAAATAATTATTCCGACAATATAAAATGGTTGGAGACCATCGTTTCATCCGACGTAAAACCCGACGCCTCCGAGGCGGATCAGTTGGCTTGGATCGCTTATGACGCTGGATATTTTGATATCGCCCGCCGATGGTTATCGATGAACGAGGAGCATAATTCGTATGGCAAATGGGCGCTGTCCAAATTGTTGCTGCGGGATGGAAAAATCGATGAAGCGATGAAAATTTTACAGTCGCTTGTAAAAGTGTTTCCCAACGAAAAGACTGAATACAAAAAAAAGGGAGAGAGAAAAACTATATTATCCGAAGATAGGGGATTTTCCAGGTTTGGAGACGACAAAGTCCATGCTGAATTAGGATTGCTGCGGTTGGGACGTAAGGAATTCGTGGAGGCGCTCGACGCTTTCGCTCGCAGCGGCTATTGGGAGGACGCCGCTTATGTCGCCGAGCGGGTGTTGACGGTGCAGGAATTGGAAGCCTATGTAAAACGGAATCAAAACGATCCGGTTTTAACGAAAAAACGATCCATCAACACATGGTATAGCGGGGAAATAATTTTGGATCATTTGAAATGGCTGTTGGCGCGGTGTTATGCCCGCGAACGGCAATGGGATAAAGCGCGGCCTTATTATCCGAAGAAAATGAAAAAGATATTCGATGAATTCGTTGCTCATTGGCGAGCAGGCGAAGATAAGAGAAATTCCAACCGCATGCGCGCCAAGCATTTCTACGCCGCAGGAATGCTGGCGAAAAAATACGGCATGGAGTTGATGGGGACGGAGTTGGCGCCCGATTACGCCGTTTATCGGGGGCATTTTCATGGCTGGCCGTCGCCTGAACCCCGCATTAAGGACGAATCGGATTCAGTCATTCAGCCTCCCGCGTTGGCGCAAGCGCTAGCGGCGAAGGAAGAAGAAAAGAAGAGTGTTCTTAAGACGATTGCGAACAATCCCGACAAGCGCTTTCATTACCGCTGGGTCGCCGCCGATCTGATGAAGAAATGCTCACTCCTCTTGCCCGATAACGACGAATTGACCGCGCGCGCTCTTTATGAAGGCGCGTACTTTATTATCTACGACGATTTGGATATGGCCCAATGGTTCTATAAAAACCTGGTCCGCCGCTGCCGCCAACTGCCGATCGGCCAGGAAGCGGACGAGAGGCGCTGGTTTCCACCGCATTATTACGGCAAAGAGAAGAAGCCTTAAATCTTGCTATTACTCCAAAATTTGCATTTCATCAGAGGGGTGGCAAGGGCAAAGTTTTTTTTGCCCTTGAGCGATGAGGTGGCTATACCGTAGAATCGACTCAAATTCCATTGGGAGCGAAAAAAATGATAAAAACTTCGGTTAGCCATTTTTTAGTTTTTTTAGGCAGGATTTCAGTTTTCTGTTTTCTCGGATTCGCGCTTCTCTCCACGCCAAGCCTATATGCCGATGTTTCGCAGTGGACGCATTTCACCATCGCCAGCCCTTTGCCGGGAGAAGGTTGGGGAACAGCCGGTCCGGCGCTGGTGGATTTCGACGGTGATGGAGATTTGGATATCGCGCTTTCGCGGCGTTCCGTGCAAGCGGCCTATTGGTACGAACGGGTGGACGATTCCCATTGGAAGCAACATACGATGGGGAAATCGGAAACGCTGAACGATTGTCTGGGATCGGCGGTTCTCGATATCGATGGGGATGGCTGGCTGGACGTCGCTTTGAACCGGGTATGGTTCAAAAATCCCGGCATTTTAAAGCAAAACCCCGATGCGCCCTGGAAAGCGAACGCCTACGAGGGCGGCGGCCATGACATCGCGGCGGCGGATATCAACGGCGACGGCGTCAACGATATCGTCGCCAATTTGGGGATGGATTGGTTCGACGTTTCGCAAAATTTGAAGAAGGTTCCAATAACCGAGGGTTTGGATTTTCACGGCGGCATGGCGCCGAGAGGCGTGGGGGATATTGACGGCGACGGCGACAACGACGTCATCATGCCCGGCTTGTGGTTTGAAAATCCCGGCCAGGGTTATGGAGAATGGAAGCGGCATGAATGGCCTCACGTATTGATTCCCAACGCTTCTTATGGAACCAGCGCCCGCAGTTGGATCGCCGATCTCAACGGCGATGGGCGCAACGATATCGTCTACAGCGATTGCGATACGGGATTATCCCACGTCTATTGGGTGGAGAATTTGGGCAAGGGCGATAAATGGGAGCGGCATCCGTTACCTGATCCTCCTACGAATCCCGGCGATGTAGCAGGAACCGGTTCGTTCCATTCTCTCGGCATCGCCGATGTGGATCATGATGGAGATTTGGATATCTTCGCAGGAGAACAGGAAGATCCTGACGATTACATGGCCAGCGGCGGCAAACTGCCCATGCGACCCAAAGGATTGAAGGAACGGGGCGTGATTTGGGAGAATCGGGGAAGCGTCGCCCAGCCTGCTTTCGTTCCGGTCGTGATTCATGTCGACAATCCCGGCTGGCACGATGCGCAGCTGGGCGATGTAGATGGCGACGGCGATATCGATATCGTTACTAAAATATGGCACTCGGACGGCGGCCCCTATCACGCCGATTTCTGGCGCAACGACAACGTTCGACCGCTAGACAATCCGTTATGCCTTTATGTTTCTTGGAAAGGCAACGACGAATGGACTGGATTATGCAGCGAACCGAACGGCGCAAGAACCGACGGACCTTTTGCCTCGTTGGAACGGGCGAGGGATGAAATCAGGAAGCGGAAAAAATCCGGCATGCAGCAAAATCGCGGCGTGAAGGTTATCGTACAGGGCGGAACTTACAACTTGGGAAAACCTTTCGCGTTAGAAATGGAAGATTCGGGAACGAAGGCCGCGCCCATCGTCTACGAATCGCAAGCGGGAGAAACGGTCTGCTTGTCCGGCGGCAAGACGGTTTCCGGATTCACGCTTGTCGAGGATGAAGAGACGTTGGCGCTATTGGACAAGAAAGCGCGGGGCAGCGTCTGGCAAGCCGATTTGAAAGCGTGCGGCATTGCGGATTTCGGCCCCGCGGACGAGGGCGGCGCCGAAGTGTTCTTCCACGATCTGCCCATGACGCTGGCGCGTTGGCCCAACGAGGGTTTCGTGCGCATCGTCGATATCGTAGAAAAGGACGGCCATCAGATTCACGGCAACCTCGGAAGCAAGACCGGCAAGTTCGTTTATGAAGGCGACCGGCCTAAGCGTTGGCTCAAAGAAGAAGACCCTTGGCTGCATGGCTATTGGTTTTGGGATTGGTCCGATCAGCGGCAGCGAATCGCGTCCATCGATGCGGATAACTCCATCATCGCGCTGAAGGAGCCAAATCACGGTTACGGCTATCGCAAAGGACAATGGTATTATGCGTTCAATATGCTATCGGAATTGGATGCGCCCGGAGAATGGTATATAGACCGCGAAAAGGGCGTCCTCTACTTCTGGCCGCCGGAACCGATTGACCAAGCTAAAACCGCCATTTCGGTTTTACCCAATTTGATCGTTGCGAAGAACGCTTCTTACGTGGAATTTCGCGGTTTCGTTTTGGAAGCGTGCCGAGGAACGGCCATATCCATCACGGGCGGCGAAGGCGACCGGCTCGCCGAATGCTTTATCCGCAACGCGGGAGGAAGCGGAGCACAACTCTCAGGGCGAGATCAAGTCGTGGAAGATTGCGAAATTTACCAAACCGGCAGCGGCGGGATTTCCTTAAGCGGGGGCGACCGCGCTACGCTCCAGCCAGGCCGTCTCTACGCCGACAATAACCGCATCCATGATTATGGCCGCATCAAGCGCATGTACAGCGCTGGGATATCCCTATCGGGAGTGGGCAATCATGCAACGCACAATCTGATTTACTCCGCGCCGCATATCGCCATCATCTTCGGCGGCAACGGCCATCTGCTCGAATTCAACGAAATTCATCATGTCTGCATGGAGTCGAACGACGCCGGAGCCATTTATGCAGGCCGGGATTGGACCATGCGCGGAAATATTATTCGCCATAATTATCTTCATCAAATTACGGGTTTCGAAAATCGCGGTTGCGTGGGCGTATACCTTGACGACATGTTCGCTTCCGCCGCCATTTACGGCAACCTATTTTATCAAGTAACGCGAGCGGCCTTCCTCGGCGGGGGACGGGATTGCACGGTGGAAAACAATATTTTCGCCGATTGCAATCCAGCGCTGCACGTCGACGCGAGGGCGCTAGGATGGGCCGCCTATCACGCCGACGATTGGATCAAGGAAGCGCAGAAAAAAGGAACCCTGCTAGGCATCGCTTATACAAAGCCGCCCTATAGCGAGCGCTATCTGCGGCTGCCGAATATTCTTAACGACAATCCCAAAGCCCCCGTAGGCAATCTCATCGCCCGCAATATCTGCTGGGGCGGAAAATGGGACGATATCGAAAAGAAAGCCCTGCCATTTCTGACCATCGAAGACAATCTTATTAACGAAGATCCGCATTTCGTAAACGCCGAAAACCTGGATTTCCGCCTGCAATACGATTCTCCAGCGTATAAGTTAGGATTCAAAACGATTCCTATGGAAGAGATTGGACTGAGAAAGAAAACAGACTGCGCCTGCAAGGATAAAAAATAATGAAATTGAAGATGCCTGAAAAATTATATGGCGTTAGCGCGGTGAAACTGGCTATACAATATCTATTGACGACAATCGAGCAGGCATAGGAGGCGAACCGTGGAACCGCGAATTCCGATCGACGAAGGGAAAATCAAAACCATCTGCGAGAAATGGCGAATTAAAGAGTTTTATTTATTCGGTTCCGTACTGCGCGACGACTTCGGCCCCGAAAGCGATGTGGATGTTTGCGTCCAATTCGCTCCAGACGCGCCTTGGAGTTTATGGGAAATCGTCGAGATGAAGTTCGAACTGGAAGAACTATTCAACCGCCCGGTAGACGTATTGGAAGCGGATGCGATCCGCAATCCATTCCGAAAACGCGAAATCGAAAGCACTAGGAAACTGATCCATGCCGAAGCCTAAGGATGATCGCTCTTATTTGTGGGATATGTTGGAAGCGTCTCGCTCTGCATGTAAATTTGTAGTGGGGAAATCATTCCATGAATTCCTGCAGTTTGAAATACTTCGGTTTGCCGTAGAGTGAAAATTGTAGATCATAGGCGATGCGGCGAGACATATTTTAGAGAATCTGAAGCAAAGGAGTCCGGAGATTCCATGGAAAGTGATCATCGCTCAACGGCATGTTCTCGCGCACGATTACGATGAAATCAAGTACGAGCAATTATGGAATGTATGCCAAAAAAATCTTCCAATATTAGTCGAACAATTGGAACTGTTATTATCCCGTCTGCCGGAAGATATCTAGGATTATTGTTTTTCCAGCGTTAAATTCATTTTCATAAGCGAGCGTCCCCATTCGGGTTCGGCTTGCGCTTCGGGATTGAAGTCGACGGGCTTGTATCCCGCGACTGTCAGCCGGGCGGAATATCCTCCCAGCGGCGCTTCGATTTGAATCTGATTTCCTTCCGTAGAAGGATCAACCGATAGTTTGGAGGATTGAGGGAAATTTTGAAATTCGAGGCGATAGGCTTCTTTCGTTTTGGGTATAGTCGAGCCGTCGCTGGTTTTAATAGCGATATTGATATTGGCGATTTCGAGAAGATTCATCAATATGACCGGCTTCTCCCCTTTTCTGATGGGAAAAGAATCGGAGAAAGCGAGAAAAAACCGGTCTCGGGTATGAACCCAAGCGCGAATATCGCATAGCCCTTCCGACATTCCGGTGATCCGGTAGGCGTTGGGTTTGTCTGGTACACGCTCGATAGATAAATGGGGGGCGTTTTCTCCTATCGCTTCAAAAGTAGTTTGAAAAGCGGTGATATTCTTCTCCGGATAAATCAGATGCGCTTCCACTTCGCATTCGGCGCGTTCCATTTGGAATTCGACTGCCGTCGGTTCGTTGGTCGCGGATTCTTGGCTTAAAGAAAAAGTATAATCCTTTTCCTTGTTTTTATAGCCGATTTTAGCGACGAAGATTGTATAGATTCCCGGATAACGCAGGATCATTTTGAACTGACCCGTCTCATCAGACATTGTTGAAGGAACATAAATATTGGATTGGTCTTTCATGGCGGCGTTGACTTCCGCTCCCGGCAATGGTTCGCCGGTTTCGGCGTTCAGGACAATGCCGTTCAGTTCGCTTTGAATTAAATCGAAATTGACGTTGTATTCTTTTTGCTCGCCAGTAATATTTACTTTCGCGAATCCTTCAGAGTTG
The DNA here is from genome assembly GCA_040755155.1 of Candidatus Omnitrophota bacterium. NCBI lineage: Bacteria > Pseudomonadati > Candidatus Omnitrophota > Candidatus Omnitrophota bacterium. The sequence goes on from JBFMBP010000148.1 coordinate 24,508, forward strand.
TACATTTCCAGGGAATACTGATTCTTGCTGGTAGTGCAGAAAATTTGATATTCGCCTTCTGGCACGCCTTTGAACTCATAATGTCCGCTTTCGTCGGATATAGCGAATAGGTGAACGTCTTGACTATTAAGAATCAGGGAAGCTTCCGCCGCGGGCGCTCCCCCTTTATGGACAAGACCTTGAACGGTTGCGCCCTCTCCCGCATCGAAATCTACGCGGACGGTTTTTCCTTCCTCGATGGTAATATTTTTCTGCTCGGAATAGAACTGTTCTTGCGTTCCTAACTTCATGACTCGAGTAATGCCGACGGCGGCGTGTTCGGCGCGGTAGTTTCCATCCTCATCAGGAAAGACTCTCTTCTGAAAGATTTTTTCGTCTTTATTGGAAATGATTATTTGAAAGGAATTAGCTGGACGGCCTCTTGAATCTTTGACGATTCCTTCGATGGTTCCGCCGCTTCCCAATGGGATGGGAACTGGTTCGGGACGGACTACCTCCGGCGATACGACGAACGTCCTCGGCGCCAGTTCTTTGGGGATTATGATAAGTTTGTCGCCGCCTTGCGAGGGGATTTGTAGTTGGAAAATTCCCTCTTCGTTGGAGTTGACGCTGTCGGGAATCGTCATATTTCCCGGATCGTGGACTACGTTCAAATCGGAGGATCGGTTCGACAACAAACCGATGACCGCGCCGGCAACCGGACGGCCTTGAGGATCGATGAGGCGCCCGATAAACGTCAACCCTTTTTCCATTTCGACGAGAACGTCTTGTTTGGCTTCTCCCGGCTGGAGTTCGACCTTGGAGCGTTCGAAGCGGGAGTAATTTTCCAATTTCGCTATGATTTTATAAAATCCCGGCTGCAAGTTAACGAATTGGAAGCGTCCATCGTTATCCGAAACGGCTTTTTGTTCGTCCACATTGGGATCAGACTGAAAATCGACAGCGATTTGAACTCCAGCCAGAGGCGTTTTGTCGTCTTTATTAACAACGACGCCGCCTAAAGAGCCGCATTTCATCATTGTGATTTCGATAAGCGAGCCGTCCATTTTGTGCGGTTCGTTATGGCTTTTATACCCTTCGGCGAATACTCCGACATGGACTTGATCCGCTTTGGGCAGGCCGCTGACCGTAAATTCGCCCTGCTCGTTCGCTTCGCCGCTGCCAGAGATCAATTCGTTCTTTTCATTTCGCGAATTGGCGTAGATTTTGGCTTGGACGACCGGCTCGCCGAATTGATCTTTAACGATTCCGCGGATGGTTTCGCCTTCTTTTTTATCGTCGATGACGAAATCGACGCCGGTTTTGTTTTCTCCCGCTTTGAGGGAAACCGTCTTCTTCGCCGGAGCATCATTGGTCGAGTACATGCCTCTTTCATTTTTTTTCTGCGCCTGGATATCATACTCTCCCTCTCCCAAACCATAGAGAATATAATCGCCGCTTTCGTTAGTTTCCGCATTTTGATTGGTGATAGGCACGTTCAGAGCGATGCTCATAACTTTCGGCATCATGGAAAATAGGATCGCGGAGACAGGTTTGCCTTCCCCATCGGAAACCCGTCCGGAAACCGTGCCTGGCGGCGACATGAGGATATCGACGACGGCGGGATTGTCCACCGTTCTGGTTTCGAAGAAGTCGCTCATCGTCATGCCGTAGGAGGCTGGTTGGTCGTCGAGACGTCTTTCGCTGGCTATAGCAGCGCCTTTGCCTTTAGGCAGCGTATCGTTGCGGTACTCGCCGCGTTCGTTGGTAATTCCGTTCGAGTTGGGCAAAAGGTTGGTTCCCTGCATAGCGATGGCGACGTTGATATTCGGCAAAGCGGATTTTTTGGAATCTTTGACTCTCACTAAAACGCTGCCGCCCGGCGTCAATTCGACGAGGTATTCCTTATTTTGCGTCTGCTCGTTGAATGTTAGATTTCCTAAAGCGTCTTGCGGATCGCGCCAAGGACGGGGCGTTCGGGCGGCGTAACCTTTGGCCAAGGCGCATAGATTGAATGTTCCTATAGGAACTTTGGAAATCGTGAAGCGGCCATCCTCTCCCGAAACGGCGGAAAGCGAGTCAGAGGAATAAGGTTTCATGTTTTTTATATCAATAGGATAGGCTTCGAGACTAAGGCGCGCGCCCGCGATGGGCTTCTTGGTTTCAACGTCCACGACTTTGCCGCGAATGGACAGCGGCGCTGGATAATGAGTGAATGTAATCTCCGCCGTAGGTTGTTGATCCGATATCCGCACGCGGCCTTCCGCGTCGGAATAGTTATCTTTAGGCGAGGCGAAAAGAATGTACCGGCCTGCCTGGGGAACCTGGATCGTATAATATCCTCTCTCGTCGCTGTGCGCCGAGACGATAAAATGTTTCGGCGACTGCGGATCGATATGGCTGTACAGGCTGATTTCCGTTTGCGCCAGCGGTTCTTTCTTGTCGGTGAGGGAATAGCCGGTAATCCACAATGGCGTGAGAGTGGCGGAAGCGACGGCCGCTGCGCTCGAAACGGCGGACGTCGCGAAAACCATCGCGGCATTGTCCGGCTGGCTGGAAGCGGGCGCTTTTTTTTCGATTATGCCGTCTTGCGTAACGCTGGCGCGTTCTCCGGCGCTCAGACTTGTTTCGTCCTGTTCATTTTTAACTTCAACGGAGCCTGTATCGACGGATACGTTTAATTTGCTGGCTTTGGTTTTCTGCGAATGACCGCCGAGCATGATTGTTGTAACAATGGTGATGACGACGAGAGCCAATGCGAATAGGGGAAGCCGCTGGCGCATGAGGACGCTCCTTCCACTGCGTAGTGGTTCGTATGATTATTATTCACTTATAAACAATCAAGGAATTACTTCGATTCGAAACGACGTTCCGGTTACGATCACGTCGGCTAATGGCGTAGAGACGATCAGGGGATGTTTGCGGTCTTTCGCCGCCTGCACCCACAACGAGCCACGATCGAAGCGAATGCGCCGTTCGCCGCCGAATCGAATCGAAAACTGCGCGCCCGCCGCGGCGCGCAGGGTGGAACCATCCGTCATTGCGATTTGCGCATCGGCTTGCGGGGGAACCGTTACTTGGCTTCCCGATTGCAGCCGCATCTTCCAAAAAAAGGAGGGATCGATTTCTGCAGCGCTGTTATGAAACTGATAACTTGCCGACGCGATTCCATTCTGGCGCATCGATAAAAATTGCATGGCCAAGACGAATAAGCAGACGGCGATGGATGCGGCGCTGGCATAAGGGAGGATGCGATGCCATGCAGCGCGGAATGGTGAGAATGAATCGTCCGTGCGGCTTTTCAGTGTCGCCGCGTCAGTCATGCGCTTCGCCAACTCATTCGCGTCGAAATCGGGAAGGGGACGATTGCGCAAACCGGCGTGGATCGCCGCATAAGCGCCGAACGCTTGGGCTTCGTCTTCCGTGCGCGGCGCGGCGCTCTGGCGGTAGCGTTCGTACGATTCGGCTTCCTGATTATGAAGCGGCTGTTTCATCATATTGATCCCGAGTATGGTTCCAGCAGCGTCCGCAGTTTTTGCAAGGCGCGATAGACCTGTTTCTTGACGCCGTCTTCCGAAAGTTCCAACGATTGGGCGATATCGCGATACGATTCCCCTTGAAGTTCACGCAAGGTTAGCGCAACGCGCTGCAAAGGCGTAAGACGATTCAGCGCTTTTTGAAAAGCCGTCATAAAGTCGGATTCATGGACGACTCGATCCGGAGTGTGATGGTCTTGAAATTGCGCCCAATCTTCCCATTCTTCATCCGCCGATTCTATAAAGCGTTTTTTTTGTTTCAGCCGGTTGAGGCAAAGGTTGCGGGCCGTCGTCATCAATAAACCTTTAATGGAACCGTTTTCATGGCGGATTTTGTTCTCCTTAGCCATCTGAACCAGGCGCAGCATCGATTCCTGCAAAACATCGCGGGCTTCGTCGTCGTCGTTCAAAAGAATCGCCGCCAGACGAATGACATCGCCGGCGTACCATGCGATTACGTCATCGAACGCCGTTCGGTCCGCTTGCCGCATTCTTTCTATAAGGTCAGCGCGAAGCGATGTCATTCGTTTTCCCCATCTATAAATACAATCCAACTCAAAAAAAGGGACAAAAATTTAATCTGGAATGATGAATGATGAAAAAGCCGGTTATCAAAGGCAAGGCGAAGCCTGCCTTTGATAATGCCTCTATAACACTGAATATCCATTTATGAATAATCGACAATAAAAAGGGAGCGAAAATATTATCTTCATCGCTCCCTTGAGAATCTGCGAATTGTTATAGCGGCGCAAGACGCGCGCCTGGCGTAGTGGTTACAAAACTCTCGTTTTTCCGGGAACGGCGATGGGATAGTTGCCGTCCGGGCCGGGCGTCTTGGGCGGTTTCATCGCGAAATCGCCGTCCGGCGGTCCGAATGTGAAATTCGACTTGCAGGCGTCTTCCCATGAAATCTGCTGGCCGGAATAACAGGCCATTTGACCCAAAACGGCGATCATCGTGCTATTGGCCATATATTCGCTTACTAATGATTCGCCGGACCGGATAGCCTTATACAGCGCCTTATGTTCTTCGATGAATCCGCTTTCGTAAGGACCTTCGTATTGCCAGTTGGTTTCACCCGTTATGCGGTTTTGCAGGAGATCGCAACGGCCCTTGGTTCCCATGATGATATCGGATACTCCGCCGTGACAATTTTCTTGCGTGCGGCAAAGAGCATAAATGCGGGCGCCGTTTTCGTATTCGTAAACGACGGAGTGATGATCGAAGACGTCGCCGTAGATGTCGCCGAAAGAAGCGGATCGCCCCGCGAGGCCGTGGGCTTTTACAGGGGGCTTTTCCCGCAGCGCCCAAAGCGCCTTATCCAGGTTATGCACCAGCGACTGCGTTACGTCGTCGCCCGAAAGCCAGGAAAAATGATACCAATTGCGGAACTGATATTCCATTTCCTTATCGCTGGGCTGCCGGGCGACCAAAACGTAGGGAGCGCGCAGGAAATTTTCCTCGATGGCGACGATCTCGCCGATGGCGCCGTCGAGAACGCGCTTCATCGTTTCTTGCACGCCGGGAATATACCGGTTCATCAAGCCGGATAAGAGGCATAATTTTTTCTTTTTGGCCAGTTCGATCGCTTCCCGAATCAGCCGTACGCCCGGCGGATCGATGCCGTGGGGCTTTTCCACAAAGACGTGCTTGCCCGCGTCGAGAGCCGCTTTCGCGTACTTGGGATGGAACTTGGAAGCGCAGGCGATCAAAACGGCGTCGACGCCGCTTTCGATGACTTTCTTATACCCGTCGAATCCTGCGAAGCAGTGATCGTCATCGACCAGCATTTGATCGGGCATGGCTTCCTTCAATTCCTTCCGCTTCCCTTGGACTTTGTCTTCGAAAACATCGGCCATGGCGATCAGCCTCACGCTATCGTCAGCGCGCATGGCGTCCAGCGCTGCGCCGCTGCCGCGTCCGCCGCAGCCTACGAGTCCGATTTTAATGGCGCCGCTCTCTCCCGCATAAACGGGCCGGGCAATAGCGGCCGTAGAGAGAGCCGCTATCGACGTTTTTAGAAAATTACGGCGCGATGGTTTGGTTTGATTATCGAGTTTCTTACTCATGCTCGTGCTCTCCATTTCATGGATAGTATGTTGATATTGAAAAAAATAATTCCATTCGCTTTCTATCGAATTCTCAAATTATCATAGGGAATTTTTCCGTACAAGATAGTTCGTAACTTATACTACGCACGATGAAAAAAAAGATGGAGTTTTTTTGTATCGTATTGAATCACGAAAAAACGAAATGAAAAAGAAAAACACGAAAAAAGAATCCATTCGTTCACCCGCCGTTAAAACGGCGGGCTATTGTCGTTTGCCCCTTTAAAGGGGCATTTGGAAATAGCCCAGCCTTTAAAGGCTGGGATAAGAAATTTAGCGGAATAAAAACCTTTGGCGATTCAAAAGAGCAAATATCCTTAAAACCAAATTTTTTTCGATGGCGCGAAAATACTGATTGCGGAACATGAGTACGTATAAAATCGGGCGGCGAGAAAAGAAGCGCGTTCGTTGCCAATTTTCTTTTCGGCGGTTATCATTTCTTTTTTTAAGCGGTTTCCGATTCTATTTCCCAACGTTCGCAGCGAATCAAGATATTGGAGAGTTTTATGAACGATTCCTTTTACATCACTACCGCCATATCTTACGTTAACGGGCGGCCTCATATCGGCCATGCCTACGAATTCGTCGCTACGGACGCCATCGCCCGTTATCATCGGCTAAAGGGCGAGGATGTTTTTTATCTCTCCGGCGTGGACGAACACAGCGCCCAAGTGGAAAAAGCCGCTAAGGACGAAGGGCTGCCGACGCAGGAATACTGCGACCGCATGGCCGTCGTTTTTAAAGATTTGCACAACAAGTTGGGAACGAAACTGAACGACTTCATTCGCACCAGCGAACCGCGCCATCACGATACGACCAAGGAAATGCTGCGCCGCTCCAACGAAAATGGCGATATCTATAAAGATAAATACGCCGGATATTACTGCTACGCCTGTGAAGCTTTTTACCAGGAAGGCGATCTGCAGGAAGGGAAATGTCCTGTACATCATCGTCCCGCCGAATGGATGGAACAGGAAAATTATTTCTTCCGCCTCAGCGCTTTCACCGAACGCCTGCAACAATATTACCGGGAAAATCCCCAATTCGTTTGGCCGGAAGGCTATAAAAACGAGATGCTCGCTCTCATGGATCGCGGCCTTCAGGATATCAGCATCTCCCGCTCCACCACTCAATGGGGTATTCCGCTGCCTTGGGATCCCAGCCACGTCTCTTACGTCTGGTTCGACGCCCTCTCCAATTATTTGACCGGCGTCGGCTTCCTTAAGGACGAAGCGCTATTCGCCAAGTTCTGGCCGGCGGATATGCATGTCATCGGCAAGGACATCAACCGCTTCCACAGCGTCTTTTGGCCCGCCATGCTTATGTCGGCGGGGCTGCCTTTGCCCAAGCAGGTGCTTGTGCACGGCTTCATCTATCATCGCGGCGAAAAAATGTCCAAGACCATCGGCAACGTCGTCGATCCCTTCTCCTTGCTGGACGTTTACGGACGCGACTCCCTGCGTTATTTCCTGCTGCGCGAAATCGCTTACGGCCAGGACGGCAACTATTCCGAAGATTCGCTCATCAACCGCTACAACGCCGATCTCGCCAACGATCTGGGCAATCTCTTTTCCCGTTCATTGTCCATGATAAAGAAATACTGCGCTGGCGTTGTTCCGCATCCAGCGAGTTTGGACGATCCCATTCGGGACAAGATGCAGGCCGCCATTGCGAAATACAAAGAGCAAATGGAATGTTGCTCCATCCATCAAGCTTTGGGCGCGGTTTGGGATTTGATCTCTTACGCCAATCGCTACATAGACGAGAAAGCCCCGTGGGCGTTGGCCAAGGACGAAGCGAAGCGGGGCGAGCTCGATTGCGTGCTGCTCAACCTGGCGGAAACCCTGCGCGTCTGCGCCGTGTTGATTCATCCCATTATGCCGGAAACTTCGATGGAGATGCTTAAGCGTTTGGCCTGCCCCGTGGAAAGCGATCATCCTTTATTAACGGATCTGGATGTTGCGAATCCCTGCGCTGGAAAGAACGTAGAAGCAGGGCCAGCGCTCTTCCCGCGTTTACAGGCGAATGGCGGGAAGGCTTAAAAAAGTAGGATGAAATCATGTAAGCGAAGAGGGAGGCCGATACTTGGTGGTAGACGTATCTTTTAAACGCGGGGTCAGCGAGCTGCCCCAAAAAAGAAAGGACACCGCCATGAAATACATGGGTATCGACC
>JBFMBP010000149.1 GCA_040755155.1 Candidatus Omnitrophota bacterium
TCGCCGAAGAGCCGTATGCGTTCTATCGCGGCGAGCAGGAGGACTTTTTCATCTTCATCACGCTGCTGAAACTGATGAAGAGCGACAATGCCGGAGCGATGGCGATGGATTCTGTCTATCGTCCGCTTGCGCCGTCCGCCAAGCATCCGCAAGCGCAAATGATCGCGCGGGCGCTCTGCTTGGCGAATGATGGCCTTTACGCCGAAGCGGTAAGCGCGCTGCAAGAGGCCGACGCCGAGTTGGCGCAGGGACGCGAGGCGCGGCAGGACAAGAGCCTGGACGAATACCGTAACGTCCCGCTCTATCTTACGTCCGCACGGCTGGGAATGGGGGATACAGTCGTGGCGGGAGCCGATTTTACCGAATTTATGAAGCGCAACGCCGGCGACTGGAAATACATCTACCCCCGCGCCATGCGCGTCGTGCGCGACCTGGAAATGGATGTGCATCATGACCTACCCAAAGCGCAAGTCATCACCAAACAGCTGCTGGACAGCGACATGATTACGAACGAAGAGATCAAAGCGCAATTTTCCGCCGACGATATCGCCGGACTCTACGACTTACATCAACAAAGTATGGCTTGGGGCGTCGATCTGGACGGCTCGGCGAAAATCTGCAAGTTCGTCATGGACAATTATTATCCTCAGACCTTAGCGGGCGCCGATTGCGCGATGAACTGGGCGAGATACATCTCCGGCGTTGAAAAGAGAGTGGATGAAGCGGAACAAATATTGTTGGGAATCCTCGAAAAATCCCCATTCTCAGAAATAAGACCTTGGACGTACTTCAGCTTAGCGGAGATTGCGGTTTACAAAAAGCAGCCCTACGCCGCGCTCAACTATATTTCCGAAGTCCTGAACCTAATCACGAAAGACGCCAAAGGCGCAGTAGTCCGCGTCCGCGAAGTTTCGCTGGAATTAAGAGACAAAATCCTCAACTCCGAAGCGTACTAAACAAAAACCCCATTGAAAGGAGGAATCAATGATGGCAAAATTATCTAAAGACAAACGGGAAATGGTATCTTTTGTTTCCGTTGTGATAATGTTAGGAATAATGATTGTCTGGATGTTTATGATGCAGGTTGACGATAATCCCAATATGTTGGCGTACGCGACGGGAGCGAATCCGACGCCGACAGTTACGCCTTTACCTACGCCAACATCTACGCCAAGGCCATTTAATTATTGCTGTCAAAAAGCTGTTGAAGATTTTAACTTTGATAACTCACATGGAGCATGGTACTATTGTGTATTTAATTCATCTGACTGCACAACTACTGGACAATGTGCTGAAGCAAAGTGGATTTTAAATCCAAATGCCCAAGCTCTTGCAGATCAAATATCTAAAGACTGGGATAAAAATGATGCATTAAGACATACAATTTGGTCATTAATGATGACTGAAGCATTTAGTTCTTGTACTGCAAAGCAAATAGCCGATGCATATGAAGTGGATGAACCCAATGCTTGTAATGAAATGTACAAAGATCTATATAATAATCAAGTGGGAAGAAGTCTTGCTAATCAACCTGGTACAATAGAAGAGAGGGTAAGGAATGCACTAAGTAGTGGTTTAATACATACAGTTGAAGGTTGTTAATATAATTTAAATATGTGAAAGGAAAACATAACCATGAATAAAAAATATTCGAAAATTTTATATTATCTTTTTGTTATAATTACAATACCGATAAACACTTTTACGAAAAATAATATGGATCAAATAAGTAAAATTGTTTATCTTGGTGATATTATTCCACCATTTTCATGGATATCCAAAGAAGATTATGAAATAATTAAGGAATTATATATTGGTATGAATCACGATAAATTTGTCAGTATTACGAAAAATATTCATAATTTAAGGAGTAAATATCATCGCATATCTTTTGATGCTGAATTACCACCTGAAATATACATAAAGAAGTATGACAATATTACTGATTCGCCAAGTATAAATTTAGTTTTCAGAATTGATGATAATTACATTATGAATGGCATAGATTTTTATTATAAGGACTTATATTCTTCAAAAATAAACGCATCTCGCAGTAACATAGTACATTCAATACATTTACTTTTAAAAAATTTAGGAGAACCTACGAAATATTTCCATACAATTCTTAATCCAGAACATAGAAACATAAGAGAGTCATTGGTAGTTATGGAATGGGATGTTAATGCGTTGGTTAAATTAGTATATTCATTTTCTCCAATAGAAGATTTACAAGGTAATCCATTATTAATTAATATTCAAGTATCTCCTATTGAGAAAGAATATATTTCAACGAAAATGCATAAAAATATTATTAATGGTAAAGACACTCCTTATAAAACGTATATTGAGGAAGCAAGAAAATTAGTCAAAGAAAGTAATAAGCAGTGAAATATTTCATATAGATAATTTGAATTCATATATCAATTTAATGAGCTGAGCGGGCAACAATGGTAAGTTTTTTTTGCCCTTGAGATTTCCCCATTCAAAGTCGAGATGCTCTAGGGCGTGTTGTCATTCGGCGAAATGCTTTCTGCCCCTCCATCGGGAGACGCCGCGCTCTTCGGAACGATCGAACCTCGTCCTTGATTGGGACCGATGGCAAGCGATATCTCCGTCGTCTGGCCGGGAACGACGGCAATACAGAAATCGTGCACCCGCGATTCGTCGTTGTTGATGAACTTCGCGATGTAAACGCCTTCGCGGATGGCGGGTATCGTAAGGTCTTTCTTATGCCCGTTGAGGGTAAAGTTATTGACGACGGCTTTGGATGGCTTTAATTCGACGCCGCCGTACCCCCGCTGGTAAAAACGAGCTTCCGCAAGATAGGAAGAATAGACAATCAGCATGGACGCCGACGCCGCAACGGCTAGCGCTGTCCACCGGAACGAGGAGTCGAGAAAGACAGGAAGGTACGTTAACAATAAGAGCAGGCAAGGCGCCGCCTCGATGGCGAACAAATCCCAATCCTGCCCCATTCCCAAATTTGGATGCCAGACTAAAGTAAAAACCGTGAAGCAAAGCGTATACGCCAGAAGAAAAAGGCGTGCGGGTTGGCGCAGGCTGGAAAAACCAAACGCGGCGATCGACCAGAAAATCGCCGGCCAAAAAATCCACGACCGCATGATCCAGGCATAGAGAATATCGGCGAGATGCCCCCATTCGAACATTCCATAAAATTGCGCTCCGTCCGGCTCCAAAACCAGGGGAACGAAATTACTCTGCGGCGATAAGCCCAGCACGGTGATTTTCAACAGAGAATCGAAGCGTTTCACGATATAAGCGATTAGCGTAGGAATTTGTCCCCGCATCAAGGGGCCGAAATCCCTCGGTTGTCCCTTGAGCCAGGGGAGAATCAGCAAGGAAGGCAGCGCGAACAAGATGCCCAAGTGCATCCACAAGGCGGCGGAAAAAGCCAGCGAAGCGTGAAGCATGGAAAACCGCCCCCGCAGATATCCTACGCCCGCATATCCATAATAGAACAGCGTCATGAGAAAAAGAGTGTAATACTCCGTATGCCCATTGCAAAACAAAGCCAGGCCGGAGGAAAAGAATAGCAGCAGCGTCCATAGCGGATCGGCGCTGACGAAAAAGAGGCTGAATTTCAACAAGACGTATACCGATATCGCTCCGGCGGCGCTGGAAACGAGATTCATCACGCTCAATCCGTCCCATCCCCAAGGAAAAAGCAGCTGGTAGACGAGTTTAAAAACGGCCTGGGACGCCAATTCGGTCTGCACCAGCCAAACCGCCGGTTCCCGGCTCTCGATCATCCGGCTCAATTGATCACCGTCGCCGGAATAATATTGGGAGCGATAGACCCAAAAAAACAAGAAGAAAACGGCGCCCGTCATAACAGGATGGCGGGAAATAAAGCAGCCCGTGGAACTCCACGGGCTGCCAGGGGCTTGCTCGAATGATTTCGTCTCGGAGCAAGAAGAAAGGATATTAATGGGCATGGCTTGCAGCGCCTTCGGCTTCTTTATCCTTCGGAAGTTCATAGACGATGGATTCGGTGGTGAGAAGCAGGCCCGCGATGCTGGCCGCATTCTGCAGAGCCGTCCGCACCACCTTGGCGGGATCGATGATTCCCGCCGCGGACAAATCTTCCATTTCGCCAGTTAGGGCGTTGTAGCCGACGGCGCCTTTTTCCTTCAGGATTTTCTGAACGATCACTTTCCCTTCGGCGCCGGCGTTCTGAGCGATATTCCTCGCCGGTTCCTGCAGCGCGTCCTTCAGAATTTGCCCGCCCACCGCTTCGTCGCCGGTCAACTTGAGTTTATCGATGGCCGAAGAAGCCCGCAACAGCGCCACGCCGCCGCCGGGGACGATGCCTTCTTCGATCGCGGCGCGGGTGGCGTGCAAAGCGTCTTCCACGCGGGCTTTGATTTCCTTCATCTGCGTTTCCGTCGCCGCCCCGACGCGGATGACGGCGATTCCGCCCGCCATCTTCGCCAGGCGTTCCTGGTATTTCTCGCGGTCGTAGTCGGAAGTGGTCTCGATGATCATCGTCCGCAACTGATCCATGCGGTTCTTGATTTCTTTGGGTTTGCCCATCCCCTCGATGATCGTGGCGTGATCTTTGTCGATGACGACTTTCTTGGCTTCGCCAAGATCTTTGAGCGAAAGACTCTCCAACTTGATGCCCAATTCTTCCGATACCACTTGGCCGCCGGTGAAGACGCCGATATCGATCAACATGGCCTTGCGCCGATCGCCGAAGCCGGGCGCCTTGATGGCGGCGACGTTCAACATGCCCCGAATGCGGTTGACGACGAGGGTGGCCAACGCTTCGCCTTCTACATCCTCCGCGATGATGAGCAGGGACCGGCCGCTCTGCGCCACGCGCTCCAACAGGGGAAGAAGATCGTTCATCGAGGAGAGTTTCTTCTCGTGCAGCAGAATCAGCGGATTTTCCAGTATGCACTCCATCCGCTCCGCATCGGTGACGAAATAGGGAGAAAGATAGCCCCGGTCGAACTGCATTCCTTCCACGACAGCCAGTTCCATCTCGATGCTTTTGCCTTCTTCGACGGTGATGACGCCGTCCTGGCCCACTTTTTCCATCGCATCCGCGATGAGATCGCCGATTTTATCCTCGTTGTTGGCGGAGATGGAGGCGACTTGGGAGACTTCATGTTTATCCTTCACGCGCTTGGCGGAAGAAAGAACTTTATCCACAACGGCTTCGACGGATTGATCGATGCCCCGCTTCAAAGCCATGGGATGATGTCCGGCGGAAACCATGCGCAGTCCGTTGCGGTAAATCGCCTCGGCGAGCACCGTCGCCGTCGTGGTGCCGTCACCCGCGATGTCGCTCGTCTTGGAAGCGACTTCCCGCACCAGCCGCGCGCCCATGTTCGCCAACGGGCATTCCAATTCGATCTCCTTGGCCACGGTAACGCCGTCTTTCGTCACAGTGGGCGAACCGAACTTTTTTTCGATGACGACGTTGCGGCCTTTAGGACCCAGAGTCGCTTTGACGGCCTGCGCCAATGTTTCTATTCCCTTGAGAAGGGCCAGCCGAGCCTCTCCTTCATATATGATGCCTTTTGCTGCCATATCCGTTTGGCTCCTTTATAAAGATATAATGAATAACTGCGTAGGGCGTGCTTAAAGCGAAGCGCAGCCCGCCATTTTCTTGACTTATGATTCCCTCGCCCTCTGGGAGAGGGTTAGGGTGAGGGTATTATAAGTTTAATATTATCAACCCTCACCTAACCTCTCCCATCTTGGGAGAGGGATTTTAAAAGCGACAAATTCAAATATGATAGGTATCAAATATCCCAACAAAAAACATATAAATTAATCAAAGGCGCCGCGAACCGCCAAAAGCGATTCTCTATATTGTTTCTATCGCCTCTTTGAGCAGCCAGCCGTTGAAAGCGGAATTTCCCGGCAGCGATATGCGCGCCCAACCGCCTTGCTCCCGCAGTACGTCGACTTTCGTTCCTTCATGCAGCGTAAACGCCGTCTTCATATCTGCGTTCGGACCCGTTTTAATGTCGACGGCTTGCGCCATCACGATCGCTTCAGCAGACCGTTCGTAATCGTAAATTTTCCAACTCGCAGACAAAGAAAGTAGTATAAACGCAATACCCAACGTCCAGCAAGGGATTCGAAGCCAGCCTCGCGCCGTTTCCGTCCGCACTTGCCAAAGCAGAAGGAGGGAGAGCGTCCATAACCAGAAGGCGGCCAAAGCGCAGAGAAGGCTTTCCCTCATATTCAAGTAATGATGGATGCTGCGCAGCATATCCACGGTTCCGCCATACTTCGCCTGTTGAAATTCCTCATCGGCGAGCTGGTTGCGCGCATAGACGTAATTCACAAACAAATCGCGATGGCGGGGCAGCAGCCGCAACGCCCGTTCGTACCATAGAATAGCGTCGCCGAGACGGCCCAAGCGAAAATGCGTATTTCCCAAATTGTAATAAAGATATCCGTTGCGAACGCCCAATCCCAACAAATATAAATACCCATCCAACGCCTTAATCAACTCCCCCTGGGTATAATGTTCATTGGCCTGCGACAGCACTCCGTTGAGGTCCAGTCCCGTATTGTATCCTTCCGGAAGCGCCGGAGCCGCCCCCTCGCCCCGGCACAGCGAGGGAGAGACGAAGGACAACATCATAAGCATTCCAAGAATTGCTCGGCGCCGCCGAGGCATTTTATTTTCTTTTATCATTCGTTGCGCCATTCTTCCCTGTATAATGCTTTACGCGAATTCAAGCCTAATCCCGCCGTTGAAACGGCGGGCTATTACCGTTTGCCCCTTTAAAGGGGCATTTGGCAATAGCCCAGCCTTTTAAGGCTGGGAGAAGAAATTTCGCGGCTTTCGATTCTTTTCGCGTTTCGATAGAGCAATAATTATGGAAGCCTCAACGTCTCTTTTGAAAGATATTTCCAATGGCCTGAAAGTATTTGTTGCGTACCATGAGTTGAGAATATTAAGTACTCACTTTCCGGATGAACCTCATCTCTGCTTCATCATCTCGCTTAAAATCCGTTCGGTTTTGAAAAAGTCCGATTGCATCCGCCCGGAATCCCGAGCGGCGCCGGAAAAGCGCGCGGCGTCCAACTCTTCTAACGCTAGAATCACCCGCCCGGCGCAATCTTCCTCCACGCCGCGTCCGCAAAGCGTTTGCTTGATCTCCAGGCTTGTCATCCCGGCGCTGGAGAAATTCCAGCGGTGGGAAATATAGTCCGTAATCGCTTTTCCCAGATGAGAATAAAGGCGCTCCGGATCGCCGCCCGACAGCGCTTTCCGCGCATCCGCCAGCAGTTTTCTCGCCAGGCGCGGCGCTTTTTTGCTTTTGACGACGTCGGGATTGCCTTCGAGATACCGCCGGCGATTCTTTCTATAATGTCCCAGCGCCAGCAGTAAAATGGGAAGGATAAGCGCCATCCAGAATTTCCGCCTGCGGTAGATGGGCATATAAACGATGGAAAGCGCCAAGGGCGAGGTTTCGATGTATCGAAAATCGTCGCCGACGCGGTTGATGATCCGCCGGTCGTTCAAGAATCCCCCGCCCCGCTGTCCGCTCACAGCCTGGATGTTCAAATCGATAGGCTGGGTTTGGAGGACGAAATATTGCTTTTTGGCGGGATCGAAATAGGCGAAGCGTATGGGATCGATATGGTTCGCGTTCGCATCTCGGGGCATGAGAACATAGGTATATTCCACTCTTCCGCTCGCCCCGTCTTTCGTTACGCGGATATCTTCTTTTTTCGTGGAAGGAAATTCGTCGAATTTCGTCAGGTCCGGCAGTACGGGCGACGGCGCGTTGCGGATGTTTCCCATTCCTTCCAAGGCGACTTTCAAGGTAACGGTGTCCCCGGCGCGGATGTCCGTATTCTCCGCGCGTCCCGTCAGTTTGAACGTCCCCACGGCGCCTTGAAAGATATCCGGCTTGCCTTCTTCCGGCAGAGGAATCGCCTTGATCTTCACTTCTCCGGAAGCGACGGAGACTCGCTGCGTCCTGCCGAAGGGAAATCCGAAGACGTCGCTCCTCTCCGGAACCTGGCAGATTAACGACAACGGCTCGATACTCTGTTCGCCGGGCTTCAGCGGATAAAGGATATAGACGATCAGGGGCAGGCGATCGGCGATAGTATTGTTGGCCAGCCGCAATCGTTGGATGTTGCGGTCCTGGCCGTAGTCGAAGATTTCCGTCCAAAAACCTTGAAACTGGCCGCGCCGGTCTTCCAATTTCTCGGCGCGAATGTTCCGGTTGGAAGGAAAATAAGCGTCGTAAGAAAGAATGATTTCCTCGCCCACATAGGCTTCCTTTTTCGAGCATTCCGCCGTAATGAAGATGCCGTAAGGATTCGTTTGAGGAGCGGAAGCCGCGCCGGGCTGCTGCGTTGGCGTCGGCGCGCCGGGCGCCAGCACCGTCAGGATCAGCGGCTGCGCGCCGCCGCCTGCGCCTGCCGATTGAACGTTGGCGATGGAATATTTCCCTTCCGCCAGCGCGATCACTTCGTATTCCCACTCCAAAGAACGGGAGGAAGTCATCTGTCCGTTAATCCAGGAAAAACTGCTTTCGTTTTTTGTTTGTCCCAGATAATTGATGCTCAAGCCATTGATTTGAGAAAATTGCGGCGGATTGAGTTCCTCTCCAGCGTTGGAATTGGCGCTGACGGTCAGCCGCGTCGTCTCGCCCGCGCGGATGACGTTCTTTTCCAAGCTCGCCGTATAGGTCGCCGCCGCCTGGCTCAACGGCGCGCTCAGCGCCAGCCAGAGTACGATTCCCAGCAAGCCGCCGTAAAATTTCCTGCGGGACGACGCCTTCACAATCCGCTCCCCCCTCACCAATCCTTATCGACTTTCGCCTGGCCGGAGGACGGATGGCGCTGGAATTTCTTCCTTTGCTCTTTCTCGTCTTCTTCCAGGTTATTCAATAGTTGCATCGCCTGCTCTTTGGACATTTGTTGATCGAGATTTTCTTCCTGTTTCGCTTGTTCTGGCTGTTGTTCTTGTTGTTGATCTTCTTTAGGCTTCTCTTGTTGTTGTTGCTGTTGGTCTTTCTTTTCTTGATCTTTCTTCTCTTGTTCCTGTTGATCCTGTTGCTGCTCGTTTTGTTTTTGTTGATCCTGCTTTTGTTGATCCTGATTTTGCTGCGATTGTTGGTTTTGCTGTTGATCTTGCTGCTGTTGTTGTTGATTTTGTTGTTGGTCTTTATTTTTATCCATCTGATCTTTCAACTTGCGGCGGGCGACTTCGAGGTTGTATTTGGCGTCTTCATCGTCGGGATTGAGTTGCAGAGAACGGATATAGGATTCAATGGCTTTGACATAATCGTTTTTGCGAAAATGGCTGTTGCCGATGGAATAATGGGCTTTCGCCGCCAGTTTCTCGTCGGGAGACCCAATGGCTTGCTGGTATTCCTCCACAGCCTTTTCGTAGTTTTCCTGGCGGAAATAGGCGTTGCCGATGTTGAAACGCAGTTCTTCCGATTCCGGCGCATACGTCGCGGAGATATCCGTATATTGCTGGATGGCTTTTTCGTAATCGCCGCTTTCGTAGATTTTATTGGCGGCGGCGACCTTGTCGCGCAAGGGATTGAACAATCCCATCTGGAATACCGAAACCACGGCAAGCAGCGTTAATGCAATCCTTTTATGGTTCAACATCTTCATGAGATATTTGCCTTATCCAAACACATTCAAGATAACTTAACGAGAGCTTCGCTTTTAGCCCACCCTACTATTCTTTGAGCCTACCCTACCATTCAACATTCCTAAGAAAACAGAAAGCTGGCAGGCTCATCACGGCTCTGTCATGCTGCGACTCTGTCATTTCGAGCGATAGCGAGAAATCCTTCCACACGCGGATTGAAGATTTCTCGGTCGCTGCGCTCCCTCGAAATGACATGCCGCGATGCCGGACACAGGGGGAAAAACGGAGATTCGCCCTCCCGCAATTCACCTTCGAACAAGAAGAGAGGGCGAGGCTCCTGCCGAGCCAAGGCTACTCTGTCCTTTTTCTTTCTGCTATCGCTGAATTCCTCGGTGTGGCGGCTCATCATTCATCATTCATCATTCGACTAGGATTGTATCTCGTTTCTCCGGTATCCGCCCACGGTACGCTTCGGGGCGCGCTTCCGGTCCGACAGCAGCATCTCCGCAATCAAGAGAACCAGCGCCGGGAGCAGGAAAAATTCGAAACGCTCCTCGTATTGAGTAACGAACCGCGTCTCCAACAGTTTCTGCTGGCGGCGCTGTTCCATGTGCTCGTAAATTTTATTCAAGCCGAATTCCACAGAGCGTACGGGATAGTAAGCCCCGCCCGTGGTCAAGCAGATGTTTCGCAGCGATTCTTCGTCCAACTTGCTGGTGATGACGTTGCCGTTCTTATCTTCGACGTAGCCCTGCAGATCGCCTTTTTCGTCCCGGAGAGGAATCGGCTGCCCCATCGGATCGCCGATGCCGATGGCGTAGATGAGCACCCCTTCCTCCGCCGCCATCTCCGCCGCCTTCTTGGGGTCCTCCACCGTATCTTCTCCATCCGTAATCAGGATGACCACCCGAGATTCCCTATCGCCAGGCGGAAAAGAATCCAGCGATTTCTCGATCGCCTTGGAAATGGCCGTGCCGGGAACCGGGATCGAACCCACTTCCACTTCGTCCAGTAAAATTTTTGCGGCGGCGTAATCCAGCGTCAATGGACACTGGACGAAAGGCTCGCCCGAAAAGACAACCAACCCGATGCGGTTTCCTTTCATCTTGTCGATCAGGTTGGATATTTCGAATTTGGCCCGCGTCAGCCGGTTGGGCTTGATGTCTTCCGCCAACATGCTGCGGGATACGTCCAAGGCGATGATAATGTCATGGCCGCGCGACAGCAGCATTTGTTCCTTTTGGCCCCACATCGGGCGCGCTAAAGCGGCAAGCGAGAAGGCGAAAACGAAGAAAAGCAAGACGAGCTTCGACTTCTGATTCTTGCGGCTGACGCCTTCCATCAGCCGTTCGATCAATTCCAGATTCCCGAAGCGCCGCAGCGCCGATATCCTCCGCTTCCACGCCCAGCGCAGAAAGAAATAGAGCGGAATCAGCAATAACAATAAGTTTAATGTTTCGTACGAACCGAAGATCATGGCAGTTTTCGGAACCTTGTCTGCGATAGAATCATCTCAATCAACAAAAGGACCAGCGCTGGGATGAGGAAATAGGGAAACAATTCCAGGAAACGGCGATGGCCTTCGGAGAGAACCTTCGTTTTCTCCAGCGAATCGATCTCTTTGAAAATATCCAAAAATCCTTGCGTATCCGTAGCCCGGAAATATTTCCCCTGCGTCGTTTCCGCCATCTTGCGCAAGGAAACTTCGTCCACGCGCTCCGCATCGGGATAAGGAACCATGTGCTTGCCGAAGATGTCCTCCCGAATGATGAACGGCGTTCCCAGGCCGCCCACGCCGATCGAATAGATTTTCGCCCCCAGCGCCTTGGCCATTTCCGAGGCGGTGAAAGGATCGATCTGGCCCGCGTTGTTGGCCCCATCGGTGATGAGAACGATGATTTTGCTTTTCGCTTCCGTAAAGCGCAGCCGATTCAGCGCGGAGGCGATGGCGTTTCCGATCGCCGTGCTGCGCTCATCGATCATGCCGATATGGACGTCGTCGAGAAAATTCTTCACGATCCCGTAATCTACCGTCAGAGGGCATTGCAAAAACGCTTCCGACGCGAAGACGGTCATGCCGATGCGGTCGTTTCGCCGTCCGTCCACGAAGGTCTTGACGGCTTCCTTGGTCACTTCCAGGCGAGTACGCTTGTTTTGCACGTCCAGGTCGATGAAATTCATGCTGCCGGATACGTCCACAGTCAGCAGGATGTCCACGCCTTCCGTATAAATTTCGCTGCTCGTCAATTCCGCCTGCGGACGGGCGATGGAGAGAATGAAAAGGGTCAAAACCGCCAGCCGCAAGCCGAAGAGAAAATGGCGGATGGCGTGGGAGGCGGGGGGCCGCGTTCCTTGAACGCCGAAGACTTTCTTGATCCGGCTGATGTCGGAATAAAGCAGCGGCGCCGATCCCTTCCAATAAATATAGCGCCAGATCAGGAAGGGAACGAATGCAATCAACGATAAGTACCAGTAATAAGCGAAACGCATTTTGAACCAACAGCCCCTTTTATCTCTATCCCGGCGATGGGGATCAATGAAGATCGTCCCAATTCAAATAAGCGAATACGATCGGCGTCGCCAAAAATAGCATGACGGCGCCTAGCAATAGAAAACTCTCGAAACGAAAACCGTTCCACCATATCAACGCCAACCCGATGCAGGAAAAAACGGCGTCTTTGGCGATGTAGGAAACCGCGATGCGGTATCCAAAGCTCAATCCCCGCCCAAACCAAAAAAGGAAAAGCCCCAAGGCGGCCTGGACGATTCCCGTCCAGTCGCGAGAGGAGATGGCGGATGCGATTCCATTCAGAACGAGAAACAATGCGGCGGCTTGCGCCAGCGCTGCGCCGATCTTGACCTCCGCCGGAGTTTCCAAAGCGCCCCAGAAAGAGGAAAACAGAGACGGCGGGCGTTCGTCTTTCGGTTTTTCTTCCACTGGCCCGGCGGATTCTTCTCCTTCTTGCAACTTCGTCTGTTCGACGACGGCTTCGGCGTCTCGAATCAGCTTTTCCAATTCCTCCACAGGAGGTTCGTATTTGGCGAATTTGATTAAGTCGCATTCTTCAATGACGTCCTGAAACAAATCGAGAGCGGGTTTCTCCAAAGCGACGCCCCGGAGTTCGCGCAGGATTTCGCTAGTCGTAAAGTCCATCGCCAAAATGCTCCAACGCCGGTAAATGTAGAGGCGAACGATATCGCTTAGGATCGTAGAAAATTCCTTGCATTTCCCTTGTTCGATCAGTTCCTTGTTTTGGCGCAGTTTCCCCAGCGCCGCTAAAGCGCGCTCATGCGCCTGCCCCGGCGGGACATATTCCACAACCTCCCGCTTAGGATAAAGCTGACGCAGAAACCGCCAACAGAAAACGAGAATGAGAATGAGATCGAGCGCACCCAACGCGATCAGCGAGAGTAGCAGCATCCTTCCCGGCGTTTCGATGACTACCGGCGTCTTGATGTCCCGGATGTCGAGACCTTCCGACTCCTCCGGCGTCAGGCTGCGCACGTTGATCTTGATGGACGGCGTATCGATCTCGCCGATCCGGCCGTCTTCCGTTTTGAATCGGAACGCGAAGGAGGGAATGGTGAACTCGCCGGTGAAATAAGTGGAAATCACGTATTCGATGGAACGCCGTTTCTTGCCGTCGGCTAAAGTCTCTTCCTTGGCGGGATTGACTTCCTTAAGTTCGAACTGGCCGAGATTGAGCGCCTCGTTCCGCTCCAAAATCGAGACGGAGGGATCGTGAGTGATGGACACCGCCAGCCGGATATTGTCGCCGATGAGGATATCGTTGCGATCCACGCGGGCTTCCACGTCGGGCTTCAGCGAATCTTCAATTTGCGAAGAGGATGCAGATACAACCCTCGCAGCGGCGAAAGGCGCCGGCGAGATGGCGGAAGTGGAATCGATAGCTGGCGCCGCCGTAGCCGCCCATATCATGGTCATCGAATAAAAAATCGCTCCAGTCATCATTTTCCTATATATATGGGGATATTGCAGTCCTGTAGGGTAGGCTCAAAGCGAAGCGCAGCCCACCAATCTCTCTTTTCATCGTAGATAAGCGAATTCGCTATTTCTTCTCTTGCGGCTCCGTCTTCGATTCCTCGCTGGGAGCGGATGCGCCAAAAACCTGGTCATTGATCTTAACGTTCTCGGCTTTCAGCAATTCGTCCAAAAGTTGCTGCTGTCTCTCCTGTTCTTTCATGGAGCGTACGCGCGCCTCCACCTGAGATTTAACCTCTTCCAAAGGGCGCTGCCGTTCCGGCGTCTTTTGCGCGATGCGGAAGATGTGATAGCCGGACGGCCCTTTCATCGGCGCGCCGACGGCGCCTTCCTCCATCTCCAGCAACGCGCTGGCGATTTCCGGCGCCTTGCCCAAGCGGGGAACGCTATCCACGCCTTTGCGAACGTCGCCCAAAACGCCTCCCGCATCCTTCGTACTGTTATCGGTGGAAAACTCCTTGACCGCTTTTTCGAATTCCATTCCCTCGTCCAATTTTTTCTTCGCTTCGTCCGCTTTTTCCTGTGAATCGAGTTGGATATGCGCAATTTTCACGGTCAGTGGATCGATGTAATCTTCTTTGTGGGCTTGATAATAGAGATCGATGTCGCTGGGAGAAACGGCGACTTTTTCGCGCACTTCCTCCTCGTATATTTTCGAAGCCAAAAGGCTTTTTTCCATTTGCCGCAGTTGCTTGCGTACTTCCGCATCTTTGTTGTATTCCTTGCGCAGAGCTTTGTCGTAGAGCAAATCCTGAAAGATTTTGCTGCGCAGATATTCTTTCTTCTTTTCCGGCGACTCGTAATTCTTCCGCATATAGTCGGGCATCTGCGCGATTTCGCGTTCGATCTGATCGAGGGTGATCGTCTTCTCCCCGATTTGAGCAGCGACGGGGCCGGTTCCCGGCTTCTCTTCCGGTTCCAGATCAGTAACCTGTTGCAACTTTTTCTGAGCGTCGAAGCCGCGCTTAAGCGCTTCGTAGCATTTCACCATTCGCTTCTCCGCCGTTGGCGCCGCCTTGGTCTGCGGGTAGAGTTGGCTGATTTGCAGAAACGTTCCCAACGCTTTTTCGTATTGTTCCAGATTGTCCAGATAGATGTTCCCGATCGTGTAGAGAATATTCGCCCGTTGTTCGACGGGAATCTTGGCGACGTTCAAGTATTGTTGGTATTCGTCGATGGCTTGTTCGTAAAGTCCCTGGCTAGAATATGTCGCCGCCAACTCCCGCATCTTTTCCACGGGAATAGGAGAAGGAGCCTCTTTTCCTCCCATAGAAAAAAGCAGTAGAAAAACAATAAAAATCAATAAAACAAGGTTAAGCGCTGAAAAGACAATATCACGCATTATTCAAACTCCAAAATTCGAACTGTCTCTGGTGGGCTACGCTTCGCTTTGAGCCCACCCTACACAACTTTTTTTAAACCCTCACCCTAACCCTCTCCCAATGGGCGAGGGAATGGTTTTACATGAGATTCATCACTCCTAAGAAAACACTTTGTAAGTCGAATAAAATGTGCTATATACGATTATTACTATTCTCTCAATTCATGCCACCTTGATCCCACAGTTTTCTTCCTGCAATCGCCGAGAGCCTTTCCTCGGTAGGGCGGCTCATCACTCATCACTCATCACTCATCACTCATCACTCATCACTCATCACTCAAAACTCAAAATTCAAAATTCAAAATTCAAAATTCTTTCAAAACCTTCTTGCCCGCAATTGGAAAAACCGCACTAAGGGATCGACGGCGGATTGATCCGTGCGCACGGGCACGTGATCCACCTTCATCCGCTTGAACTCGTAAGTCAGCCGCTCGATGTCCTGCGCGGCGGCGTCGGAGAAGCGGCGGCGCACTCCGGCGTCGTAAGTGTCGATGATGACGATCTCGCCCGTTTCCGCGTCCTGCAATTCGAGAAATCCAATGGGAGGCATTTCCACTTCGCGGGGATCGGTAATGCTGATCGTTATCAAATCGTGCTTCTTATTGGCCACCCGCAACGCATCGGCAAAGCCGCTGCTCATGAAGTCGGAGAGAAGGAAAATTACGCTTTTTCTCGTAAGGACGTTGCCCAAAAAATCCAGCGCCGCCTTGATGTCCGTATTTCCTCCCGCCGGTTCGAACATGAGCAACTCGCGAATCAACCGCAGCACGTGCTTCTTGCCCTTTTTGGGCGGAATGAATTTCTCCACGCGATCCGTAAAGAGCATCAGTCCTACGCGGTCGTTGTTCTTAATGGCCGAGAAGGCGAGTACGGCGCTCAGCTCCACCGCCAGCTCGCCTTTCATCTTCTCCGCCGTGCCGAACAAACTGGAGGAGGAAGCGTCGACCATCAGCATGACGGTCAATTCGCGCTCTTCCCGGTAGCGCTTGACGAACGGTTCGCCCATGCGGGCGGTGACGTTCCAATCGATGGTGCGGATATCGTCGCCATGCTGGTATTCCCGCACCTCTTCGAATTCCACGCCCCGCCCTTTGAAGACGGAATGGTATTCGCCCGCCAGCACGTCGTTGACCATGCGGTTAGTTCGAATCTCGATGCGCCGGATCTGGCGGATCAACTCGCGGGGGATCATGATGGCTTCTCCCTGCGCAGCAGGCTGTTTTCCCGCTGCAACTGCAAAATGATTTTTTGGGCTTCCGCCAGCTGGATTTGCAAATGATTGGCCTGGCGCAGCAGCTGCTCGAATTGCGCCTCTCGTTGGCGGATTTCCCGCTGCTGCTGAAACGTTCTTTTAAATATCTCGTCGAAGACGCCGTCGCGTTGGTCGCGGTAGCGCCGCTTCACGACTCGTTCGTTGATGGGGTAACTCTCTTGTTCGAGAATATTGGAATTGTCGTCACGTCGGCGGTATTCTCCCGTAACGGCGCGCACATGCTTAAAGGGAAACATCTGCGAAAGCCGGATGAGAAATTCCCAGTCCTCGTAAATCGAAAGCGATTCGTCGAAGGGGCCGGCGGCGTCGAAGCAATCCCGCCGGATCAACAGGCAGTTGATGGGAATGTAATTCGCCAAGAGAAAATTGTTGCGCTCGAAATCGAAGGAATAGATCAGCTGCTCTTTCACTCGCCGCCACGCCTGCGTCCGGGGATCGCGCTCGAAGGTAACGTTGAGCACGTCGGAATAAACGACGGGCAGCCCTTGCGGCGCCGCCGCTTCCACCAACGTCCGGATGTGATGGGGAAGCGCGCCGTCGTCATCGTCCAGAAAAGCGATATAATCGCCCTTCGCCGCTTCGACGCCGATATTCAACGCCGCCGTCCGCCCCATGTTTTCGGGATTGCGAATGTACCGATAATCCAATCCGCCCAGTTCCACCGGCAGCAGATGTTCGACGTCCGCGCCGCCGTCGTTGACAACGACGATTTCGATCCGCCGATAGTCTTGCTTTTGCAAGCATTGCAAACATTCCTGCAAGCGCTCCGGCCGGTTGTAGGTTCGAACGATTATGGATACTAGCGGTTGTTCGTTCATTCCAAATCAATGTTCGCTTCAATTCTCATTTATTAACCTAATATTTGTAGGATGGGCTACACTTCGCTTCGATCCCACCCTCCCCAGCTCGCGAAAAAATCAAAGGCAAGCTACGCCTTGCCTTTGCCACCCCGACATAGGATGGGTTGCATCGTTTGATCCATCACTCTTCCAAAACACCTTCAGAAGGGGTTGGTGGGCTATGCTTCGCTTTGAGCCCACCCTACGAATCTCATTCATCATTCATCATTCATCATTAAATATTACGGCACTTCGACGTGATCGAAGATGCGCTGAACTACCTGTTCGGAAGTCATTTCCTCCGCCTCTGCTTCGTAACTAAGAATGACGCGATGCCGCAGCACGTCCATACCGATCGATTTCACGTCTTCCGGCGTTACGTAGCCCCGCCCTCGGATGAAGGCGTGCGCCTTCGCCGCCGTAGTCAGGTAGATCGAGGCGCGGGGCGAGGCGCCGTATTCGATCAGCTCGCCGATATCGAGGCCGTACAGCTTCGGCTCACGAGTGGCGAAGACGATGTTCACGATGTAATCGCGCACTTTGCTGTCCACGTAGACCTGGCGCGCAATGCTCTGCGCCCGCAGAATCTGCTCAGGATCGAGGATGGCGTCGGGTTCGGCGACCTTGTCGCCGGTCATGCGGTCGAGAATCTCCCGCTCTTCCGTTTTCGAGGGATAGTTCACTTTCAACTTGAGCATGAACCGGTCCACTTGGGCTTCGGGCAGGGGATACGTGCCTTCCTGCTCGATGGGATTCTGCGTCGCCAAGACCAGGAACGGCGCGGGCAGGGGATACGTTTCGCTGCCGATCGTAACCTGCCGCTCCTGCATGGCTTCCAGGAGCGCGCTTTGCACTTTCGCCGGTGCGCGGTTGATTTCGTCCGCCAGAATAATCTGCGCGAAGATGGGGCCTTTTTTGGGGACGAATTCGCCTGTCTGTTGGTTGTAAATCATCGTGCCGATTAAATCCGCGGGTAACAGGTCCGGCGTAAATTGAATGCGCTGGAAGGAAGCGCGGATGGTCTTAGAGAGCGTGGACACGGTCAGCGTCTTCGCCAAACCCGGCACGCCTTCCAAGAGCACATGGCCTCCCGTGAGCATCCCGATTATTAGGCGCTCTACCATATAATTTTGACCGACGATCACTTTTTCGATTTGTTTCAATAGCGAGGGAATGAAAGCGCTCTCTTCTTTTATGCGCTCGGAAATCGCTCGAATATCCTGACTGGGGGCGGCTGCCTCTAACACGAATCCAAACCTCCTTCATTAAGTAAAAGTTTCATATAGGAAAAATGGTTAAATGAATTCACTCCAGTTACGCGCAATGGGAAAATAGAGGAATTTATTTCCCTTCTCGATTGAATCACGAAAACGCGAAAGGAAAATGAAATCCGCGAAAAAGGAATCCATTCCTAATCCCGCCGTTGAAACGGCGGGCTATTATCGTTTGCCCCTTTAAAGGGGCATTTGGCAATAGCCCAGCCTTTCAAGGCTGGGAGAAGAAAATTCGCAGTTTTCGACTCTTTTCGAGTTTCAAAAGAGTGATAATCATGAAAGCCTCAAGGTCTCTTTTGAATGATATTTCCAATGGCCTGAAAGTATTTGCTGTGTAACATAAGACTAATTAATTTGTTTCAAAAGCCTCGTAAAAATGGCTAAATGAATTCATTTCCGAGGAAAAACCTCAGGATGCTTTTCCTATTTCCCCGCCAATCGTTTCGCATCGTCCCATATTCGGTCCAAAGCGTCGGGCGAGGGAGCCGAGGGGGCGTATTTCATCTCTTCGCAACGTTCTCCAAACCGTTTCAAAACCGGTTGCAATTCCTGTTCCACGAGATCGAGATACGTTATCAACTGTTCTCTTCTCTCCGCGGGAAATCGTTCCTGAAAACGAATCCATACTGCTTGCTCAAGCGTCCGGATGCAGTTGGGGATTTCGCCTTCGATCCGGCGGCGGCGCGCCGCTTCGAACATCTCCTCCACGGGATCGGTTTTCTCTTCCGCATCTTGCGAAACCAAACTTTTACGCGAACGTTTTCGATAAATTAGAGTAACGCAGGCGAGGATAAAAATCAGTACAATCGCTATCCCCCAAAAATAAGAATTTTTTACGATTTTTTTTAGAAACGGCTCCCAGCGGAATGGGACGGGCGCCGCCGTTATCGCCGTGGAAGCTGTGGGAATCGTCTGTTCCGTTTCCTCTCCCGCAATGGTATAAGCGACGACGGCGGAACCGATATGGGCTTCGCCTTCGGCGTTGGCCATAAGGCGATAAGAAAAGATCATATCGGAATATCGGCGTCCATCCTCGCTGCCGGTGCGGATCGTGGTGGAAGGCGCCAGCACTTGCAAACCATCGAAGGCGGGGGGCTTCTTCAACGAGGGAGAAACCTTTTGCATTTCGCCGAACCAGCGGATGGCGATGCGCCATTCGAAGGGAGACTGCGCATAGACTTTTTCCGGAAAAGGCCCTTCCGTCCGCACTGTGATTTCCAGGTTGGCCTTCTCGGAACCGGAAGTATCGGCGAGAGGCTGCGTCTGAGCGAGAGAATATGCGGAAACAATGGCGGCAATAGCCAAAGGCAGGAACAATAAAACGAATCGATATTTTTTTAACGGACGGCGGACGGTGTTTTCAAAGAATCGAATATTAGGATCGAACTCCATTATTCTGCGCCTCAATCCGCGTCATCCTTTCCTCGATCGCCCGCAGCGATTCTCGATAGGGTTGATAAAAGGAGCGGATGGAATAAAACGCGGCTTGCGCGTCCCGCAACGCCAACTCTTCTTCGGCGGTTTTCCCTTCCGCACGATAGGCGTCGATCAATCCCAGCGATTTTTGCGCGGACCAATAGGAATAAGGACTGCCGGGGTAATAATTTTTTATCGCCTCATTATACGATTTCAGCGCGGTCTCGTAACGTCCGTTTTTTTTCGCCGCTTCCGCATCGCGATAATGTTGGGCGGATAGAACCGTCAAACGGCCCAGCAGCAGTAGAATGGAAATCCCCGCAAAAAGAACGGCGTTCCGAAAAACGCGCCTCCACCCCATTTGAGCCGTTGCGCCATCCGAGAACATAGCTGTCTTCCATAAAAAACGTTCAGGATCGCAGGATGGTCGCGTTGTTTAACCCATCGATAATTACATCTCATAAATGATGATGGGTCAAAAAACGCGACCTATCCTACTTTTCTCATCATTCATAATTAAAAATTCATTCACGCCGCCGCTTCTTTGGCTTTCTTCTCCGTTTTCTTTCCAGCGCCGGAATCCGCAGCGGACGCGGCGGCGGGGATAGACTCTTTTTTCGTTTCCTTATGAGAGGTTCCCGAAGCGGATTTTCTCTTATAGTCCGTCTCGTAGAAGCCGGAGCCTTTAAAAATAATCCCCGCGCCGTTGCCAATCATGCGGCGTACTTTGTTGGCTTTGCATTCGGGACATTTCTTGATTGGCTCATCCTTCATGGATTGAAAAAGTTCGAATTCATGACCGCACTTATCGCAAACATATTCATACGTCGGCATTCGTTGGCGACCTCCCTTTTTTTATAACGAAACCTATCCACCTTACGCTCCATTCCCTCAACGATCAAGCGCCTCGCGAATGGTTTGACCTCTTTGGAAACCGCTTGACTCCTCCCCCAAGTTTTGGGGGAGGTTGGGAGGGGGTTGTCGGCGCGCTCTATCAACCCCCACTGTATCTCCCCCATCTTGGGGGAGAAAAAGCGTCCAGACGCCTAATGAACTATTATTTTTCCACGGTATATTCCGCGTCCACGACATCTTCGCCGTCGGCCTTTTTCGACGGCTCCGGCCCTGGCTCGCCGGAAGGCTTCGCCCCGGCGTCTTTCGCACCGGCGGCTTGGCTGGCGGCCTGCTGTTTCGCCAGGTGTTCGTAGATGGCTTGTCCCACCTTCTGGCCGGCCGTTTCCAGCGCTTCTTTCTTTTTGCGAATCGTTTCGATGTCGCCGCCTTCCAGCGCTTTTTTCATTTCCTGGATGGCGGTTTCGACGGCGGCTTTGTCTTCGGGAGAGACTTTATCGCCGTATTCCTTAAGGGATTTCTCCGAAGCGTAAACGAGGGAATCCGCTTCGTTTTTCAGCATCGATTCTTCTTTTTTCTTCTTGTCTTCTTCCGCATGCAATTCAGCGTCTTTTACCATCTTTTGGATATCGTTTTCCGACAATCCGCTGGATGATTCGATCCGGATTTTCTGCTCCTTCCCCGTTCCCAAATCCTTAGCGGAAACATGCAGGATGCCGTTGGGATCGATATCGAACGCCACTTCGATCTGCGGCATTCCGCGCGGCGCCGGGGGAATCCCCACCAGGTCGAAGCGTCCGATGGTGCGGTTGTGGGAAGCGATTTCCCGCTCCCCTTGCAGCACGTGAATCGAAACCGCCGGTTGATTGTCCGCGGCGGTGGAAAAGATTTGGCTCTTGCGCGTGGGGATGGTGGTATTGCGTTCGATCAACCGCGTGAAAACGTCGCCCAGCGTTTCGATGCCCAGAGAGAGCGGCGTTACGTCGAGCAGCAGAACGTCTTTCACTTCCTTGCTCAAAACGCCCGCCTGGATAGCCGCGCCGATGGCCACGACCTCGTCGGGATTGACGCCC
Organism: Candidatus Omnitrophota bacterium; assembly: GCA_040755155.1. Classification (NCBI taxonomy): domain Bacteria; kingdom Pseudomonadati; phylum Candidatus Omnitrophota; species Candidatus Omnitrophota bacterium. Next base: position 21,728 of record JBFMBP010000149.1, read on the forward strand.
TTATGCGGTTCTTTGGCGAAGAGGTCTTTGACGATCTTCTGCACCATGGGAATGCGCGTCGAACCGCCGACCAAAATGACTTCGTCGATCTCGGAGGGTTGCAGTTTGGCGTCGGCCAAGGCTTTCTTGCAGGGCATGATGGTGCGCTCCATGATCGATCCAGCCAGCTGTTCGAATTTCGAGCGCGAGAGTTTCATCTGCAAGTGCTTCGGTCCCGAAGCGTCGGCGGTGATGAACGGAATGTCGATCGAAGTCTCCATCGTTGTGGATAGTTCGCATTTCGCTTTTTCCGCCGCGTCTTTCAGGCGCTGCAACGCCATCGGGTCTCGGCGGATGTCGATGCCCGTATCCTTCATGAATTCCACGGCGAGATAATCGATGAGCACCTGGTCGATGTCGTCGCCGCCAAGATGCGTATCGCCGTTGGTGGATTTCACTTCGAAGACGCCTTCGCCCAGTTCGAGGATGGAGATGTCGAAAGTGCCGCCGCCGAAATCGTAGACGGCAATCTTCTCGTCCTTCTTCCGATCCAGCCCGTAAGCAAGCGCGGCGGCCGTCGGTTCGTTGATAATGCGCAGCACTTCCAAACCCGCGATCCGGCCCGCGTCCTTCGTGGATTGCCGCTGGCTGTCGTTGAAATAGGCGGGCACGGTGATGACGGCCTGCGTCACTTTCTGGCCGAGATAGTCTTCCGCCGTCTGCTTCATTTTCTGCAACACGCGCGCGGAAATTTCCTCTGGTTTGTAAGATTTTCCGTCGATCTCGAACATGGCGGCGCCGGTGTTGTCGGGGACGACTTTATAGGGAACTTTGGATGTTTCGTTCTTTACTTCGCCGATTTTATTGCCGATAAAACGCTTGGCGGAAAATATCGTGCGTTTGGGATTGGTGATGGCCTGGCGCTTGGCGACCTGCCCTACCAGCCGCTCGCCGCTGTCGGTGAACGCTACAACCGATGGCGTAGTACGGGCGCCTTCGGAATTCGTAATAACGATAGGCTCTCCGCCTTCGATCACCGCGACGACGGAATTGGTGGTGCCCAAATCGATGCCGATGACTTTTCCCATGATCCGGTCTCCTATGGTTATAGACTCTTATCTATATTCCTTTTTATAAAATGTCCGAACGGCGGACGAAGGTTCTTCTCCTCGCTGATGGCGTCGCCGTCCTCTTTCGCTTCTTTATCCTTATTCGCCGGCTCGCAAGCCGCCGCCACTTGCACCTTGGGCGCCCGCAAGACGCGATCTTTCAACCTATAACCCGGCGAGATTTCCGCCAGAATGATTCCCGGCTCGCGCTCCGCCGTTTTCACTTGCGAGATGGCTTCGTGAAAATGGGGATCGAACTTCTCGCCCACCGTTTCCACCCGCGTCAATCCATAATCCTTCAATACCCCCAAAAATTGTTGATAGACCATCCGCACTCCCGCTCGATGCGATTCCGCATCGACGGCGTGGTTTTGCGGATTTAGTGCGCGCTCCATATTTTCCGCCACATCCAAGAGACGGACCAGGAATTCCTGCAAGAGATATTCCCGCATTTCCGTCCGTTCTTTCAGAACGCGCTTGCGGTAATTGTCGAACTCCGCTTGCAGCCGCTTCAAATGATCGAGATACTCGTCTCTTTCCGCCATAACGTTTTGAATTTCAGCGGAAAGCGGCGCCTCCCGGCCTTCGGGAGCTTTTTCAATTTCCGTGCGATCTTCGCTTGGCTCGGTTTCGGATTCCTTTTCCCAAAGCTCCTCCAAAGCGAGTTTGACCTCTTTCTGTTTCTGTTCCTTGGATTCGGGGGAATCGAAATCCGGAAACGATGCGCTTTCAACCATTTTCAACTACCTGCTTTTATCCTTTTTTTAAATTGAATCCGTTCGTAAACGGTATCGCCGGATTTTTTTATCCACCCGGCTAATCACGTCAATGAGGACAAAATCCACGCGCCGAAGAGATTTTCTTGCCTCGTTGAGTTGCTCCAACGTAGAAACGTAGGTCATATTCACGGCGATGAGAATATCGCCCCGTTGAATCTCCGCTTTCTGCGCCTGACTGCCTTCTTTCACGGAAAGGACGACTAGTCCTTGTTGGTTGTCTTGGTAATCGCACCAACGCCGCCAAGGATTGTCGATCTTTTGCAGTTCCATTCCCAGCCAACTGACGATTTCGATATTCTTATCGGGAATGCTTAATTCACAAGTACTTTTCTTGCCGTCTCGGATAATCCCCAATGTCAATTTTTTTCCTTGGTGCGCTTCCAGGTTGGCGATGAATTCTTTCGAATCCTTGAAATTATTCCCATCGACGCTGCAAATGATGTCTCTCCGCGCCAATTTTCCGGCGCACAATCCATCGGGACTCGTCTTCAGCGTTACGACGCCATCTAGCGGTTCATTTTTCAAGGATGGATAGTTCGATTGAAAAAAGTGCTTTAACGGGGCGTTCATATCCTGAATTTCGATTCCCAGCCGGTCTTCCAGCGATGGGATGTGGTTGATCCAATAGTCGTATACTTGCTTTACCCGCGAAATAGGGATGGCGAATCCCAATCCCACGGAACCGCCCGAAGGGGAAATGATGGCCGTATTCAGGCCGATGAAATCGCCATTGATATTGACCAGCGGACCGCCGCTATTTCCTTGGTTGATATCCGCATTGGTTTGGATCAGCGTGTTCAGCCTGCTTCCTTCTTTGTCTTCGATAGTCCGGTTCAAGGCGCTGATAATGCCGTCCGTAACCGTAAACGATTGCCCCAGCGCGTTGCCCAGGGCGATGACCGTCTCGCCGATCATCAAATCGTCCGAACGCCCCCATGCCAAAAATTTCGCCGGAGGTTCGCCTTTGATTTGCAGAATGGCCACGTCCGCCCGGGGATCGACGCCGATAATCGCCGCCTCTAGCTGCCGGTTTCCTTCGTAAAAAGTAATAAAGATTTTATCGGCGTAGCCATAATCGTACTTCACGACATGGTTGTTGGTAACTATATATCCCCCCTCGACGACTACGCCCGATCCCAATCCTTGCAACCGATAAATTTTTTCGAACAATTCGTCGAACGGAGTGGAAAAAAGCGCTTTCACGTCCTTCGTCGTGCTGATATCCACCACGGCGGGCAAGACTTTTTCCACCGCTTGCACGATAGGAGTCCGCCGTTCGTAAGACGAAGCCGCATCGGCGCCAGCCATAAGCAACAGACCGGCGGAAAACAAAGCTATACTTTTTAAGGATGGATTCATTATTCCTCTTCCTTAAAACAATTCCACTATATCGTTAATTATCGAGGGGAAGCAAGTTGTATTCCATATGACCTATTTTAATTTAACTTATTTATTTTATTAAGGTTATAAATCTATTTCCTCATTATATCCATCGATTTCCCTACCATTTCATGCGCCATATTGGCGCGCAAATAGGACAGCCATAAATACATTCTGCGCCAAAAATTCATCAAAACTCCATCGTAGGCTAGGCTCAGACCAACAAAAGAGACGGGGAGACGGGGAGACAGGGAGACAGGGAGACAGGGAGAAAAATAAAGTAGGTTGGGGCACGTTTTTTGACCCATCAATCTTTTTCATCATTCATCATTCATCATTTAAATGTATCGAACGAATTTATTTGGGAACGTTATCGCCAAAATTTGATATATAGTGTATAAGGCGCCATCAATTCCTATATCCAGGAGAGAACAATCATGAAGCGTATGTTTGCGTGGAATTTTTCAACTTTACTCATCCTTCTGACGGCGGTTTGCGTTCAAGCCCAACCCATCGCCTCCTTTTTATTCGCATCCGGCTCTGTGGAAAGCGGTCATTTTTCGTTAACTCCGGTTGCCGGCTATCAATCGCCCTCCATGTCAGGGGGAACGTTTCCCGCAGGAGGCGCGATTCGAGACGGCTATCGCGTCACGCTGCTCCCGGGACAAGCGGCGCTGTTGTCGGCGAAAATCCCGGTAACCGCAGCGGGGCCGGTTGTCATCACGCTGGAATACGGCGTCGCATCCGGCGCTCCGCAGATCGCCGTAGCGGCGCTAAATGCCGAGAACGGAGAAGCGGACGGACAACTGGCCTATACACAATTCACTCATCCTGCGGAATATGCCTCCACCGCTGTGCAGCGTCTGCACGTAATCTATTCGCCGCCTTCAGGCGCGTTTCTTCCTGCAGTTCAGCCTTCGCTCTTTCCTAGCGCCAGCCAAAGCGCGGAAATTATTCTCTATTCCCTCAGTGTTTATTCTTTGGACCTCAAAGAAGCGCTTCTCCTGACTACCATCCCCAATGGAACCTTCGATTCTCCTTCCAACCAATTGATCGAAAACATTAATTTGGATAAGGGCGATGTCTTGCAGGATGGCGGCAATGGCCGCCTGATTCTCAAAACCATCGGCGGTGGAGAAGCCGCTAACGCCGCCGTACAAACCTTGAACGCCGCGGGATTGGATCAAGAAACGCTGTTGCTGGCAAAGGCCGATGTCTCCCGGCTCAGCGGAAACGACGGCATGACCGCGCTGGTTTTGACGGATGGCGCTTGGACTACGGCGTTGTTCGTCAAGAACGAAAACATTCCTCTCGCTCCCGCTTCCATCAAGTTGATGGCGGCGGGCCTTTATACCCCCCATGAGGCGCCGATTTACGCCGTCATTCAGAACGGCGGCGGCCAGAACCCTTCCGAACTGGCGGTGGATAATCTCATTTTGCAAGCCGAAACCTTGAATTCCATCGTAGGTCTGCCTGAATTAACTCCCGATAGCGCGCCGAAGTCGCTATCCGCCGCTTTGGTAATGCCTAAGGAACTATATACCGGCGGCAAAGGCTCCTTCTCGCTGACAACCGTCGAATCCGGCGAGCAAAAACCAGTGGATATGCCTTTCGATGTATTTCTCGTCAAAGACCGCGAGCAAATCCTCTTGGATCAAGGCCGCACCGGCGCCAAGGGATTCGCCAATAAAACCTTCACCGTTCCCAATCTCGCGTCCGGCGCTTGGAAGGTGGAAGCGCGCTCCTTCGGCGAAACGCTGCTTCTCGGCGATGTAGCTGTGAAGAATGGCGGGGTTTTATTCATCGAAACCGATAAGCCAATCTATAAACCCGGCCAGACCATTCAAGGCCGCGTTCTTTATCTCAACAACGAACTATCGCCACTTCAAGGCGACGTGGAAATTTCCGTTTCCGACGCCAAAGGAATCCGGATTTTTAAGGAAACGAAAACGGCCAACGAATACGGCGTCGCCCCCTTCAATCTGCCTCTCGCTGCGGAATTGAACTTTGGAACATGGAAAATAACCGCCAAATGCGGAACGGATATTCAAACGGAATCCGATATTGAAGTCGACCGTTACGTTCTTCCTTCTTTCGAAATCAGCCTTAATTCCTCTAAAACCTGGTTTCTCGTGGACGAGCGCGTAACTGGAAGCGTGGACAGCCGCTATTTCTTCGGCAAACCGGTGGAAGGAATCGCGCATATCGAAGCCTTGAAGTATGTCGGCGAGTGGCAAACCTACGCCACGGCGGATGGCCGGCTAGTGGACGGTAAATTCGCCTACGATCTGCCGCCCGTCGTCTATGTCGCCGGAACTACGGGCGCGGAGGGCGCGGGAACGCTGCAACTCAAAGTTACCGTAACCGACGATGCCGGGCATGAAGAGAAAACCGACCAAATTTTGAAAATCGTCGATTCCGGCGCAACCTTGAAATTGATCCCCGAAGCTCCCGTCATCAAGCCCGGCCTCAACCAGGAAATCCTGATAACGGCGGAAACGCCCGGCGGCGCTCCGCTGGATTTAAAAGCGGAAATAGACATTATTTTCTTAAGTGAAGATGGAAGTTCGTTAGGAGAAGTGAAGGATTCCGTCCTTACGGAAAACGGTCTCGCCATTTATCGCTTCGACGTCCCCGAAAAAACCATCATGGCGACGATAACTGCCAGCGCCGAACTGGATGGCAAAAAAACCGAAGAATCGCTGTTGCTTCATGCCGCCTATTCGCCTGGCGCTCATTTCATCCATCTGCGCCAACGCAACGAAGGAACCATCGCCGTCGGCGAGGAGGCCGTATTCGACGTTTTCGCCACTAATCCCGGCAGCGTCTTTTTCGACGTTTACGCCAATGGCCGCACCGTCTTCTCCAACGCCATCGACGGGCGGGAAATCCGTTTTACCGCTGCCGCCGCCATGAGCGGAGAAGCGAAGATCGCCGCGTATATGATCCAGCCGGATAACGAAGTATCCGCCGACGTGCTGCCTTTCAATGTAGAATTAACGGCTCCTGTTAATCTGGATGTAAAATTCAACGCCGAGGAAGTTAAGCCGGGCGATCCCGTAACGCTCTCCGTGCAAGCGGATGGCATATCGATGGTGGGTCTTGCCATCGTAGACGAATCCGTCTTCGCCCTGGCGGCGGGGCGGCTCAATCTCCGCAACGTCTTCGCCGAACTCGAACGCATCTTCATGGAGCCGCAGATAGAAACGCATCCCGGCGAGGGCGACATTATAGGACGAACGCCCTTTTACGGCGGCAAAGGAACGCAAGACGTTCTCGACGATAACAATCTGCAAATCATCGCAACGAAAGATATGCTGGTTCCCAAAGCCGCCGAGCTCAATCCTTGGCTCTTTTGGGGCAACGAAAAAATGCGCAATAACTTGCCCCCAATTCTCTTCCCCGCGCCTGGAATTTTTGAGGACGTCGCTGCGGGCGGCGAGGATCAAAGCGGGCAGACCTACCAAGAGCCTGATCGCGTTCGCACTTATTTCCCCGAAACCTGGCTCTGGAATCCCGAATGGCTTACCGGCGCCGATGGCGCTGGATCGCTCGATCTAACGGCGCCGGACAGCATCACGACATGGAAATTGCACGCCGTATCTACTTCGCCCCAAGGTCTGGGCATCGCTGAAGGATCGCTGCGCGTTTTCCAGGATTTCTTCGCCGAGCCGGATCTGCCCTATTCCGTCATTCGCGGCGACCGCTTCCCGCTCAAGGTTCGCGTCTTCAATTACATCGATGAAGACCAGCTCATCCGCGTCACTCTCGACAATGCCGAAGCGCTGGGATTACAGGACGATCCCGTGCAGGAAATCACCGTGCCCGCCAACGGCGCGGCAAGCGCCGTATTCACCTTGCAACCGAACAAAGTAGGCTTGCTCCCCATATCTCTGATTGCCCAGTCGTCCAAACGGGCGGACGCCATCCGCAAAGACCTGCTGGTCGAACCGGAAGGAGTGCGCCAGGAGGTTGTTTCAAATGGTTTCCTGAAGGATGCCACGGAAGTGGTTATCGATACGAGTCTGCCCGAACCGCTAATCTCAGACCCAGAACTTCGACCGGATACTGACGATATGATTCCCCCCGCCATCGAGATCGTCCCCGATTCCGAACGCCTGCGCGTCGCCGTAACGGCGAGCCTGGTGGGGCAGTCTCTTGATGGTCTGGACGATCTCTTAGGAATGCCTTACGGCTGCGGCGAGCAGAATATGATTTTCTTAGCTCCCGATGTGGAGGTCTTGCGCTACCTGAAGATCACCGGACAACTGGCCCCCGCTATCCGCGCCAAAGCGGAGCAATTCATTATGACCGGCTATCAGCGGGAATTGACCTACCGCCGCGACGATGGATCCTTCTCCGCCTTCGGCCAGGAGGACGACAGCGGCAGCCTTTGGTTGACAGCTTTCGTTCTTTCCACCTTCAGCAACGCCCGCGAAGTGCAAACCATCGATTCCAGCGTCCTCGACGCGGCGGCGGCGTGGATCGTCTCTCATCAATTGAAAGACGGCTCCTGGCAGCCGGTAGGATTCTTGATCCATAAGGAATTGTCTGGGGGATTGAATGGAGACCTGGCTCTCAGCGCTTTCGCCGCCAACGCGCTTCTCGAATATGGCGCAGCGGATGCGGCGGCGCTGGAAAAAGCCCTCGTCTATCTGGAAGGCCATATAAGCAACCAGCAGGTGGATTCTTACGTTCTCTCCCTGATCGCCTACGCTCTTGCGCGGGCGCAGCGCCCTTCCGCCGCGCAAGCTATAGACGAATTGCTGAAGCAAGGCATCGCCGATTCCAAGGGACTGCATTGGGAGCCTCACGCCATCGAAGCGACGGGTTACGCCGCCATGGCGTTAGCGCTGCTCGACCGCTTGGAAGCCCAACCCGCCCTCGAATGGCTAGCGGCTCAGCGCAACAGCCTCGGCGGCTATGGTTCCACGCAGGATACCGTTGTCGCCTTCAAAGCCTTGACGCAGGCGGCGGCGGGACAAAGCCGCGAGTTGAACGCTTCGATCGACGTTTTAGCCGACGGCCAACTCGTTCATACCTTCACCCTCAATTCGCAAAATTTCGACGTGCTGCAAACCGTGGAATTGCCGCTTGCCAAAGAATTGACGCTCAAGTCGACCGGCGTCGGCAAGGTAATGTACCAAGCCGTTCACTCATTCAACATCCCCTCTTTCCCTGAAACCGTGGGCGAAGACATGCTGCTGAAAGTCAAATATTCCGCCGAGCATGTCGCCGTGGACGATATAGTCGACATCTTCGTAACGGTCAATTACTTCGGCGCCGAGAAAGAGACGGGCATGTCGATCGTGGATGTTTCCGTCCCCACCGGCTTTAGCGTAGTGCAAGAATCGCTGGAGAAAGCGAAAACCCTGGATAACGTCAAGCGCATCGAACAAGCGGGCCGCAAAGTCATTTTCTACCTCGACAAATTAACCAGCGGCGAGCCGTTCGAATTCTCCTTCCAGGTCAAGGCGCTCTTTCCCGTCAAAGCGGATGGAGGGACCAGTTCCGCTTATCTCTACTACAAACCGGAAACTCGCGCCGACGCGGGAGGAATCCAATTGACCATCGAAGGCGATAACGGATGAAATATACGCAAGTCCTCCGTTGATCGCCTATCAACGGTTTATCAGGCGCCGGGGAAAAAATATCTTCTCCGGCGCCTGTTTTATTTCATCATTCATTAATAAACCGGTTTTATCGCCGCTTTAATTTTAAATTGCCGCTCGTCCAGCATTTGGCTTTCCGCCGTGAAGTTATATCGCGAATCCTCCATGCTGCCTCGCCAATAATATTTCCGATCACGTCCCTCCAGGTTGCCGCCGGAAGTGGATTCGCTTCCGCCGTTTTCCTGCATCCGTAGGCGCAATGCGTAGGGAGATTCACTGTCCAGCAACGGATTGGGAATCATGAAAGCCGATAATACGAAGACCTTGCCGTCTTCGCCGATTCGGTAAAATGCCAACGGTTGACCAGCTTCCACGACGGCTTCCATTTCCATCTTTCCCTCATTCGGCATCGGTTTTACTCCTAGAGACTCGTAAATCTCAGCCGTCTTTACAGCGGGAACGAAATCGGGATGCTTCTTCGTAAATTCTTTTTGCGCATATTCGATTTGGCTCCGATTCGCGTCTTCCCCGCCGATGATTTTCTCCATCGCTTCCGCTTTCTTTAAAGCGATCCATTGTTGTTCCGCATCGCCCATCGATTCCCATATCGCCGCCAGTTCCAAAAACGTCATGGCGGATTTGACCGGACTTTCCTCCAACGCCTTTTTATATTGATCCCTTATAGAAGGATCGTTCCATATCCAACCTTTCATCATCAATAAAAAATCAATAGAACAACCGCGATCCATTATCCCTTTCAATTTCGCGCGAACTTCGTCTGAATTCATCCAGATTTCATGATTAACAACAAATCTTGTTGCGTTAGAAATATCCTTATCCGAACTTACTTTTGTCCCATAAGAAGAAAACGGCTCGGTTTCGACGAATCCTTCGATGCGTTCTTGGCCCGTGGCGTAGCGCAGGTAGGGAGAATGTCCCTGCGGCGAAAAATCCTGCTTCCGCCAACCGGCGGCTTCCAATTCTTGAGCGAGGCGCGCGAATAATTTCTTGTCTCTATTCCCCGCATCGATGACTCGGCAGGACTGGTAAACCGTAAGCGGTCGCGTCCCATGCGCCGCCGGTTCGATTTCCGCAAGCATGGGAACAAGGTTTGCCGGAGCGGATTCCACCGAAGGCGTAAGTTCGTCCATCTCCTTCGGAGGCAATTGGTATTTCGCCCGGTATTCTTTCATTAGATCGACTACCGGCTTCGCCAGTTCCGCCCCAATGTCCTTGGCCGCCGAATGGTATTTGGCGCTGGAGGTTCGAATCTCCGCAGCCTGGCTGGAGTATTGCAAGTCCGTTTTCATAAGATAATGGACTGCGGGAACGGAGTAGGTTTCGACGTATCCGTGATTGGATCGGGCGAATTGCGAAGAGACTTGCATGACAATCTGCGCCTCGATTTTCGTCCGGGGAGGAAAATACGATTCCTTGTAGTCCCGCATTCCAATGCGAATCCACATATCGGGCAATAAGCCTCCGGAAGGGACAGGCGCGCCAGCGGGTAGAATCTCGATCGCATCCAGAAATGGAAATTCTCGCAGAGATTCCGCCATTCGTTTGGCGGATTCCCATAACAAGAGATGATCGTTTTCCAATAAAACTATAACGCGATGGCAGGCGAACTTGGCGAAAGAACCGCTGTTGCTTGACGTTGTCGTCGTTTTGTTATTGGAAGAAGCATATACGCCGTAATGCGCTTCGAATTGGAACAAAGGCTGAAAAAACTCTTCGTCAGTGGTTGAAGTATAGAGGCTCGACATCTCTACCCAATCGCCCATATTGTTTTTTTTCCACGTGACCGGATATGGAGTTTGAGAGTCGAGAAAGAATAGAATCGCCAGACAAAATAAGACCGCCAAACTGAGCGCGGCGAAGCCATGCGCAATAGCGCCCCGCGATTCCTTATGTTTGAGAATCAAGCCGAAGGGTATATACGCCAATAACGCGAAAGGGGAAGATGTCAGAAAATAAGCCGCCCAAATCGCCTTCATAAGCCAGGCCGGTATATTGAAGGGACGATAAATTTCTTTTTGCCGCCAGCAATGAATCAAACAGAAAAGCCATATAACCAAGTAGAGAATTACCGCCGCCCAAGGAATCCAAACCATTTTCAATCCCCCTTTACGATTGCGATTTCGTTTATTCAATCAACGCGCCATCGTTTTTTTTGTTTCAAACGGCGAGCGCTGCATCAAGGATCAGACATAAAAGGTTAGGGGGAAAAATGCAAGCCGAGATTAAGACGTATAATCTAAATTATGCCTTTTACTTATTTGATAATTACTCTTCTCGTATGTCAAAAGTCAAGAATCATTGTTTTTAGGAAAAAAATAAGACGAATACCGCCGTATGAAAAAGGATAAGCAGCAAAGGCCAGCGGGGCAGAGAAAAGACGCGGCGGCGGAGCGAGAAAACGATTTTGTCTTCCTCGTTGGGGATGGAAGCGGGAGATGTCTCGCTCAGAACAGAGCCAGGGATGTTCATCCGATGTTGGAATTCCTTTCTGGCGTCAGGCGACCTCGCCTTTGGTAACTTTCATGAAGACTTCTTCCAGATCCGCCGGAAGCTCGCGGAAGTAGAGGATATCGAGACCCTTTTCGAGAAGATGGCGGTGGAGCTTCACGACCTCGCGGATGTCGCCGACGTATTCCACGCGGGTGATCTGGCCCATCGCTTCCACGTTTTGCACGCCGGGGAAGTCCCAGAGGATTTTTTCCAGGCGTGAGTCCGGCTCCAGCATCTCGATCTCGAGGATCATGTTTTCGCGGACCTGACTCATGATGGTCTTGATATCGCCCGCCGCCAAGAGAACGCCGCGCTCGATGATGCCGATCTTATTGCAGCAATCGGCCAATTCGGCGAGGATGTGGGAAGAGATGAAAATCGTCTTGCCCATGCGCTGCAATTCTTTGAGCAGTTCCTTGATGTAATGGCGGGCGCGGGGATCGAGGCCGGAAGCGGGTTCGTCGAGAATGAGGACTTGGGGATCGTGGACTAACGTTTTCGCCAGGCAAAGCCGCTGCTTCATGCCGCGGGAGAGACCCTCGACGAAGTCGTCGCGCTTGTTGTTGAGGTCGAGCAATTCGATCACGTCGCGGATGATGTTTTTGCGCTTGTCCTTTTTAATGTTGTAGGCGGCGGCGAAGAAATCGAGATATTCCCAGACTCTCATGCCTTCGTAAACGCCGAAGGCGTCGGGCATGTAGCCCATAGAGCGCCGGACTTCCATCGGTTCGCGGGTAACGCTGTGGTTGTTGATCCAGGCTTCGCCCGTCGTGGGTTTGAGAAGCGTGGCGAGGAAGCGGATCGTTGTCGTTTTGCCCGCGCCGTTGGGGCCGATGAAGCCGAATATGTCCCCCTTTTCAACGTGAAGATTGAAATCCTTCACCGCCGAGGTGTCGCCGTAATGCTTGGAAAAACCTTCAATCCGGATCATTTTGCGCTCCTTGAATGGATGAACTTCCATGCATAATTCCATTATTCCTCCCCCAAGCCTGGGGGAGGTTAGGAGGGGGTTGTCGTAAGTCTGCTAAAATCAACCCCCCTCTAACTCCCCCCAAGCTTGGGGGGAGAATACGAAACGGATTTTATCATTATTGCATGAACCTCAGATGATTCGCCCTAAAACCGCCGACGATCGGCGGCTACCACTGAATCTCGTTCTCATGCGATTCGCCGCCGTCATCCAGCAAGCGTCCGAGGAAACGGGCAGCCTTCTGGCTCCCGAATTCCAGGGAGAGGTTGATGCCGATGCTGCCTTGATGGACGGTGACGCCCCAATCGCTTCCCGTTTTCATCTTGAAGCCGATCTTTCCCGTATTCTTGTCCACATAAACGAATGGATTCTTAATCCAACCGTTAAGATCGGACGCCTTCGAGAGCCATTCGTATTGGCCGGTCAGCCGATTTTTGATTTGGAGTTGGTTTTCCAGCGGCGGAGAGTTTTTCCCTTTTTCGAAAATTCGGGAAAAGCCGTCTCCGCGCGGCGGTTGTCCTATGTTGATAGGAACTCCTCCCATTCCATACCTCGCATTGCCAGGAAGGACGTTGCCGAAAAACATTTGGCGGTAGTTCGCCGCAATGTTCAGCGATCGGATTTTCGCGTCTTTCATGGGGATGGGGGCGACCATATGCCACTCTTTTTCGGCATTGTTTTCGATGCTGATCTGGCTTTGGAAATCGCCGCTAGGAATGGGTCTAAGTTGGTTGGAGGCTTGGCGCCAGGTCCTGCTCCAGGGAGCGGCTAAGATTTGCCAGGATGATGAAGGAACTTCGACAATACCGTGACTTTTGGAAGATAAAGGCAGAATGACGCAAAGAAGGGAATCGCCTTGGGGAACGATTTCGTCCTCGTTGATTTTGAACGGAAAGATGGAGCGCCCCATTTCCGCCGCCAAGACGGCGAAAGGTTCCGTTGGATAGAATTCGAAAAACGAAGCGGCGTAGAAACGCTTCAATTGGTCGTTGAGAAAGCGATCGAAGGAAATACTTTGGTTCGGTGAGTAGCCGCGCCGCTGGACGGCGTAGATCATATTGCGGTTGGCGAGTTCGTTTTGGGGTAGAAAATTCATGCCGCCGCCCGCTTTTTCTACGTCGATCGATTCTCCATCCGCCAGGTCGGCGAAAGAAAAGAAATTATTTTTCGTAAAAAGCGCGGGGCGGCGCAGAACGGCGCCCGTGCGGTTGGTAATAATGCCCAAGACGCGGCTGCCGTCCCATTCCAGATTCGCCGTAACGCCCTGGCCGATTTCCGCCGTTTGCGTTGTTTTGATCTGGCGCGACGACCAGTGATAGATGAGGAAATCCTCTACATTCGGTCCGTTCTCGTCATAGAGAATATGAAGTGAGTCTCCAGAAGTTTTACTCTCAGCCGGGAATTGCATAGACGAATAGTTGGGATTCTGGGGAAACGCGATGGGATGGTCGAATGCGAGGGAATACCACTGACGGACGGGCGAATAGATGGAACTGAAGGCATAGGAAGGAGCGACGGAGGCGCCGGGATAGGTTTCCACGACGCCGATTTCGTTGACGGCGATGCGGCTTTGTTGGCGCAGAGCGCCGATGTAATAAACGCCCACGGCGAATAAGACGGCCCAGACGGGAACGGTAAGCCATGCCCATTCCAAACGGCCGATTTTCTTGAAAACGAAATAATTGATGGGGACGACGAGAAGGATATAGCATCCCAGATAGAGAGCGATAAACCACGTGCTGGGCAGCTCCGCTTGAAAAGCCCATTTAAGAAAACCGCCGATATCCGGCTCGATATTGCCGATAACCTTGGATGTGATTGCGGGAAGCGGTTCCGTGAGGAAATCGGCGAAGACTTCGCGTTGAGCTTCGTCGTCGAAAATGGGATTGACGAGCGAAACGGCGGAGAAAACGATGCGGCCCGCTCCCCATTTCCGTTCTACCAATAACGGCGATCCGTCCGCCTCGATGAAAACCTCGATTTGGGGATCGTCGATCAAATCGCCCTCGGCGGCGATCGATTTCGTTTTCAAAACCGGATGGACGGCGCCGTCCTTGACCTGAAGCGGGGTTCCGGCCTCCAGAACCTTCGAACCGGTCATGGTTATAGGAACGAAGAGTTTGAAGGCGGAATCGCCGAGGCGCTGCCAGTTCTCTCCCGCCGCCAAAATGAGCGTCCCGCCCATTTGAATCCATTCTTCCAGGGCTTTCTGTTGAACCGAATTGAGAGCCGCGTCCGGTCCCCCATCCCAGAGAAGGGCGTCGATATTGCGGTAAGCGATCCAATACCGGGGAAGATAAGCTGGAGCCGTGTAGACGACGCGGCGGAAACGATCGACGTCCAATTCGGGGCGATGGGCCAGGCTGTCGTGGGTTCCCCGTTCGGCGCTCATCACGGCGACGACGCGGTCGGTTTCGCTGTAAACGGCGCTGACGGTGACCAGCGCGAGGGGAATCTGCATACGGCTGGTCAAAATGGAGAATTCCAACTCGTTGAGGGTTTGTTCGATAAAGACGCATAGGTCGTAAATTTTCGGCGTTTTGGTGGGCAGATCGACCGGCATACGATAAATGACATCGCCGTCTTTCAACTGTATCAGAAGCTCGCCCTTCATCGGATCGACGTTATTGGTCAATTCGACGCGGAGAGGCAGCCATGTCTCGTCACGGCGGAAGGGAAGATCGGGATCGAAGCCGGCGTAGATTTTCGCCGAGACCAATTCTTCTTGATCGGCGGGCGGCCCGAATCCAGCGCAGGAAAGCAGAAAAAGAGGGGCGATAAAAAGCATACCCCTCAAGACGCAGGAGAAAATCCAGCGTCCGCGATCCCGCCGGGAATGCGGAATGGAAGAATATAATTTGACTAGAGCGTTAACGGTCGGCAATCTCTTTTCCTCCCCCCTTGGATTGAAAGCAGTCTCGAAAATCTCCAACGGAACGTTATGCGCTGGGGCTTCGCTCCGTTATATTTTTTGGGATATTATTTTTTTCGCCGTTTAATGACATCCTGTTCGCATGTTATATATTATATTTATAAAGATAGATCAAACATCCTTGGCTGTCAGGTATCGATGCGTCATTTTTCTTCCATCCTCATTTGGAAAATTGTATATTCGCCCCTGCTGTGGAGAGAAGTGCGGCGGATATTGAGAAGCAAGAAATCTTTTCTCGCCTTCTTTGCTCTCCTGGCGCTTCTTCTGGTCATTTTTCAACGGAATTGGGATTTCATTCTTCAGTCTTGGAAATTGGCGCGGGATATATCGCAATCCAATCGATGGCTGTTTTACGGGATAGCGCAGGCTCATCTCTATTTTCTCGCGATCTTCGCGCCTTTCCTTTTCGCGCCGCTCATCGCGGAAGAACGAGAGCGCGGAACCTTCGAATTGTTGGCGGCGTCTCCCTTGCCGATTTTCCACATCCTCGCCGCGAAGCAGCTGGCGGGATCGTTTTATTTTCTTTTGCTGCTGGCGGGAACGCTGCCGGTTTTATCGCTGGCTCTTTTCGGGGGCGGCGTTTCCCCGCCGGAGATCGCGAGAATCTATCTTCTCATCGCCGCCGCGTTTTTCTTCTTCGGGGGTTTGGGCGCGTTTTGTTCCACGTTATCCGATAGAATCAGCCGCGTTTATATCTATACCGGATTAGCAGTATTCTTTTTTATTGTCGTTCTTCCCCATCTATTAACGATCATCGTTTTTCTTTATAACGGTTTTTACTTCGGCGTCGATAGTCAATTTCGCGACGATCCTTTTTTCCAATTTCTGCATCGATGTTTAGAAAATGTCAATCCATTCGCCGCGATGCGGATGGAGTTTTTCCCCGAGAGAACGATGTTGAGCATAGGCATCCCGGGAACGCCCGTCTCTACCCATGCGGCTTTCTATTTTTATATTGTTTGGAGCGTAAGCATGGCGATCGCGTTCTATGCGTTAGCGTTGGCGCGCATGAATCGGCTCGCGCGCCTCGATCCCCGGTCGAGAAAAAAGAAGAACCCAAACGCAGCAAAGAAAGGGAAACTGTGGGACTATCTCTCTCGCGACGTGGCGAACGATCTATCGCAAGCCATCGAACGGCGACGCGATCTGCTGGGCAAGGCGGCGCAGCGGTTTCAATGGTTTTTCCATTATGGAACGTTGATCCGGATATCATATATCGGGATCATTTTTTCCTTGTTGACGATTCCGATCTGCACGACGACGTTTTTGTTCCTCATGCCGCTGCTATTGCCGATTCCCTTCGCCTTGCCGATGGCGGCGTCCGGCGTCAGTTCCGAGAAGGAGCGGGGAACGTGGGAATTGTTGCGGACGACGTTGCTTCCAGCGCGGCATATCGTAGAGTCGAAGATTCGAATTTATCATCAATACGGCTTGGCTCTGGCGTTGTCCTTTTATGCGCCGGGAATGGTATTCCGCCTTTTTCATCCATTCAACGCTCAAGATATCGCCCGCGGCGGGAGCAGCCGCGCCGAAATCCTCCTGCTCTTGGCGATTTATCCCGTCGTGATCTTCCTAGCTTTGAAGGCCATCACGGCGTTTTCTTTTTTCTGTTCGGCGCGGATGCGCCGATCGCATTGGGCGTTGACGGCCTCTTTGGCTTGTTATCTCTTTATCCTATTCGCATCGCCGGGAATGGAGATCGTTCCGCATCGCTTGCCTATATCGTATTTCCTCGGAATCAGAATGCTTCCCGGATGGAGCCTTATCGAAGAGAATCGTTTTTTCTCCTGCGCTTGGGCGATCGAATCCGTCCTAGGCTTATTGGCTTATGGCGCTGGATTTCTATCGCCGTTGTACGCCGTAAAGAAGATTCTTCCTTCCGCAAATTCCGGTTTCGCGGCGCCGATATCCGCCATTCCTTTCGCTCAAAATCCTTTTCTTATCCTTTTGATTCAACTCGCCATTTATGGCGTTGTAACGGAATGGCTTTTGAGACGGACGTCCAGCTCATTGGAAAAACCGGAATAAGAGTATAATCGAATGGGGGATGGCGCGGCGCATCGAAGCGAATAAATATTCATTCATTGAAGACGCAAAAGAAATAAGGATTGTCTATTGAATTTCCATTGGATCGAATTTTTTCGCGCCGTTAAGGAGATCGCCGTCTCGCCTTTGTTGGGACGCGAATTGAGGGTTTTTCTGCGCAGCGGCAAGTCGTTTCTCGCTCTGCTTCTTTTTCTCCTGGCGTTGCTGGCGGTGGTCAGCCAGAACTGGGCGGCGTTCGTGCGGCATTGGGCGCCGGGCGGAGATATTGCGGGCGGAGCGCGCGAGTTGTTCTTCGCTTTATCGCAAGGACATCTCTTGTTTCTGATGATCGCTACCCCATTCCTGATGACGCCGCTGATCGCGGGAGAGCGGGAGCAATCCACCTTGCCTCTCCTGCTTTCCTCTCCGATTTCCGTAATGCATCTCATATTAGCCAAAGGATTGATTCCCCTTTTGTTCGTGGTTTTGTTGTTGACGGCGGCTATGCCGGTACTGTCGCTAAGTTTTCTCGGCGGCGGCTTGTCCGGAATGGATCTGCTGCGGGTTTATTTGATCTTGTTGTCGGCTGCTTTGAGCTACGGCAGTTTAGGATTCTTTTGTTCCACTTTGCGGACGCGCATTTATGAAGTGTACTTTTTGGCGGCGCTCCTGGTTTTGTTCTACGGCTTCCTTCTGCCGTTTCACGGAACGATATGGCATTACCTCGGAACCATGAAATGGGAAGGCGTGAGCGTATTCAATCACGGCTTTCACTATTTGAGTCCCTACGCCGCGTTGCGGGAAGAGATCGCCGCTTCGCGGTCGAAGGGCGGCGGCGGCTTTACCATCTCTTTCGTCAATTTGGCGCCTTTTTTTTCGAGCGGCGCGCCGCCAACGATCCAGCTGCATCCAGGCCAATTGTTTCATCTGGCGCTATCCGGATGCGCCAGCCTGTTGTTTTTCTTTCTATCCGCCTGGCGCATAAATCGGATCGCCTTGGGAGAAGAGACGGCGGCCTGGGCCGAAGAAGAATGGGAAGAAGAGGAGGGGGAAAGCCGTTTGCGGGATTACGACGTTATCCTTCATGGCGCCTCGGAGGAAAAGAATCCCGGTCTGTTTCTGGAGAGGAAGGCGCAATGGTTCGCCAGAGCATCGATGCTGCTGCGGCTGTTTTATATATCGTTGATGATTTCCATTTTGGCGCTGCCGTTGTCATCGTTTCAAGGTTCCTGGTTGTTCCTTTCCCTTCCCTTCATGGCGGCGGCGCTATTCACTCTGCCGCTGGCGGCCACGAGCATCAGCGGCGACCGGGAACGGGAAACGCTCGATCTGTTGCGTACTTCGCTGTTGACTACAGAACAAATCGTATGGGCGAAGTTCGTAACCAATCTTCAATATAGCTTCATCGTCGCCATCGCCCTCTATGCGCCGGGAATGCTGGCGCAACTCGTTTGCGGCTGGTTTTTCGAATTGGAAGTCGACCTGGCGAACGACGCGGCGAATGCGTTGGCCATCGTATGGTGTCCGATCCTTCTTTTTTGCGCCTTGTCAGTTTATACCTCCTTAGGATTATATTGTTCGGCCCGTTTCCGCCGGACGAACCGCGCGTTGATCGTATCCGGCGCGGCGATTTTCACGACCTTGATTTTGCCGTTTTTGTTGCCGGACGCGGGATCTTTCGCTTTGCGGAGTTTTTCGACATGGGCGCTTCTGGGATTTTCTTTTTTGAGTCCGCTGGCGGGAGTTTCCATTGTGTTTCCCGAAGGAAGCATCAATATGCCCGGCATCGCCGAATGGGCGAATGGCGTTTTGAATCGAATCTGCCTCGACCTCTTTCCGGCGGCGGGGAATGGTCTATCGGCGGGGCCTTATGCAGGATATTTTTTTGCGGCGGCGCAAGGGATATTATGTTTGGGGCTGTGCTGCAGCCTGTTGCGAGGGACGATTCGCGCGATGGAGAACAAGGATTAGCCTTCTCATGCGCTCCTTCTCAATTCCTTCAAGAAGTGATAATGTTAAAGGGATATGGCTGGAAAGATGGAACCCTTTTATCGCATTCAATGGCATTTGTTAAGGCTGGTTGCTCGAGTCTACTTTCGGTTCGCCATCCGCGGAGAAGAAAATGTGCCTCCAACGGGAGCGGTTCTATTCGCGGTTAACCATAACAGTTTTCTTGACCCGCCCATCGTCGCCATCGGGCTTCCCCGGCAAGCGGCTTTCCTCGCCAAAGAGGAGATGTTCAAATTCCCTCTCTTCCGATGGTGGTTTCGGAGCGTAGGCGTATATCCGGTTGGCCGCCATCGAGGCGACGCGAAAGCCGTAAAATTGGCTGTGCGCTTGCTGAAGGAAGGAAATGGGCTGGCATTGTTTCCGGAAGGAACGCGAAGTTTGGACGGGAATCTGCTGCCTTTCGAGAACGGCCTCTCGTGGCTTTCATTGAAATTGGATGCGCCTATCGTTCCGATCTATCTCGACGGGACATTTAATGCGATGCCGAAAGGGAATTGGTTTCCACGGCCCTATCGGATTGTAATGACGATCGGGAAGCCTATCGCTCCGCAAGAGAAAAAGAACATTGACGATTTCGACGAGGCCTTAAATAAATTGACGGAGCGGCTGAAAAACGAAATCGAAAGCATGAAAATCGAATTCAAGAGAAAAACAGGAAGTTGAAAAATCCTTTAACTTCCCGTTGAGAGAGACTTAACACGATTTAAATTTCTTGTAGAATCCGTTGGGCGTTTTTGTTACGGATCGAAAGAAAATAAATCGAGCCGACAAAATCGGAATGGATGACTATAATTATCCTCAACACCTAAACCGGAGGAGTTGAAGTAGATGTTGGATCGCGAACGAGTGCAAGCGGATGTTAAATCCGCCCATGACCATGCTATATCGGAAAGCCGCAACGCCGCTGCCAGCGTTGAAACTCCCGATTACAACGAAGACATCGACATGGACATGGCTATGTTAATGGAAGAATCGATGTCTTCCGAAATTGAATCCGGCCAGATTGTGACCGGATCCGTGCTGAAAGTAACATCCGAAGATGTTGTCGTGGATATCGGATCGAAATCCGAAGGGGTGATCCCGCTTCGAGAATTTCTGGAAGATGGCAAAGACCCGAACGTCTTTGTCGGCATGGATGTGGACGTCATGGTCATCAGCCGGGAAGGGCGGGACGGATTGCCGATTCTCTCCCGGCAGAAGGCGAAAGAGCGGAAAGCGCGGGATATGGTGCGCGACGCCTTCAAGGATGGAACCTCCGTCCGTTGCGTAGTGCGCTCCATCCTGCGGGGCGGCTTCCAGGTCGATGTGGACGGCCTGCGCGGCTTTATCCCCTTCTCGCAAATGGGGCCGGGAGCGCGGACGCCTGAAGATCAAAAGGCGTTGATCGGGCAAACCATCGAGGCCAAAATCCTGGAAATGCGCAGAAAACGGGACTTGATTCTCTCCCAGCGCCAATACATCGAAGAGCGCCGCGAAGCGCTGCGCCAGGAAACGATGGAATCGCTCCAGACGGGGAATTGGGTGCGGGGCATCGTGAAAAATCTTACCGATTTCGGCGCGTTTGTGGATCTGGGCGGCGTGGACGGGTTGTTGCACGTCAACGACATGTCCTGGGGACACGTCAATCATCCCCGCGAAGTAGTCGGCGTAGGAAACGAGATCGAGGTCATGGTCCTCAATATGGAGGGCGAAAGAATCTCTCTAGGCCTCAAACAGAAATATCCCGACCCCTGGCTGCGCGTACAGGAAAAATTCCCGCCGGCAACCGTGCACGGCGGCAAGGTTACCAGTTTGACGAAATATGGGGCTTTCGTCGGTCTGGAAGAGGGCGTCGAAGGATTGATTCATATTTCCGAAATGTCCTGGACCAAACGGGTGAATCACCCCTCCGAAATCTTAAAACAAGGCGAAGAAGTGCGCGTGAAAGTGCTAAGCATCGATATGGAGCGCAAGCGCATTTCCCTCAGTTTGCGCCAAACGACAGTCGATCCGTGGACGCTGGCCAAGGCGAACTATCCTCCGGGATCGGAGATCGAAGGCGAGGTGACGGGCATGACCGATTTCGGCGCCTTCGTTCGCTTGCCGGAAGGCGTGGACGGCATGATCCACGTATCCGACCTTTCCTGGGGCGAAAAGATCAATCATCCCAAGCAGGTTTTGAAAAAAGGCGAGAAGATTCGAGTCAAAGTTCTGGAGATCGATCCCTTGCAACAGCGGATATCTTTGGGTCTGAAGCAGTTGGAACCCGATCCCTGGAACGCCGCCGCCAAGAAGTACAAAGTGGGAACCGCCGTAGAAGTCAAAGTAACCCGCATGACCGAATTCGGCGCTTTCGTCGAACTCGAACAGGGGATGGAAGGATTAGCGCATTCCTCGACGCTGGTTACGGAAAAGGGACAACGTCCTGAAGATGTTCTCCGAGTCGGCGACATCGTCGTCATGAAGATCGTCAAATTCGATAAAGAGAATCGTAAAATCAGTCTGTCGCTGAAGGACTTCATCAAAGAACAAGAAGCCGAAGAAGTAAAGAAATACTTGACTTCGGAATCCGGCGGCAACGCCACGCTCGGCGAATTGCTGGGCGAGCAGATGCACCGCTTGATGCAGAAGAAAAAACAAGCGGCGGCGGAAGCGGATATGCCAAGAGCCGAAGAACCGCCCATTGTAGAAGCATCGCCGGAGGCGCAAGAACCAGCAGCGATTGAGCCGGAAATGCCAGTCCAACCGCAAGAACCAGCAGCGATTGAACCGGAAATGCCAGTCCAACCGCAAGAATCAGCAGCGATTGAGCCGGAAATGCCAGTCCAACCGCAAGAACCAGCAGCGATTGAGCCGGAAATGTCAGTCCAACCGCAAGAACCAGCAACGATTGAGCCGGAAATGTCAGTCCAACCGGAAGAACCAGCAGCGATTGAGCCGGAAATGTCAGTCCAACCGCAAGAACCGGCTGCGGTTGAACCGGAAATCCAAATAACGCCGGAAGAACCAACGGCATTGGAATCGATGGAAGAACCCGCTCCTTCCGAACCAATGGAAACGCCTGCCGAAGAGGTGAATGTTTCCGTTAGCGAAGAGCCGAAAGAAATGGCTTCCGAGGAAGAATTGCGCCAGGAATAATGCTGAAAATATAATATCGCCATCGAAGCGGGGATAGTCGAAAACTTTCCCCGCTTTCTTATTATTTCATGTTACGCAATTCCATCCCCTCGCTTTCTGGGAGAGGATTAGGGTGAGGGGATTATTAGTAGGGTGGGTCGAACGAAGCGAGCCCCACTATTCATCATTCATCATTCACCCTTCATCATTTCGTTTCTATTCCAAGACAACGAGATTATCCCGGTGAACGACTTCGATGGCTTTGCGGCCGTTAAGGATTTCGCCGATCTCCTGGCTAGAGCGGCCTAATACCTGGCGCAGCTCGTCCGAGTTGTAGTTGACAAGCCCGCGGGCGAATTCTACGCCCTGTAAATCGTCGATGCGGACAAGGTCCTTGATTTGGAAGGAGCCGGAGACGGCGCGTACTCCCGACGCCAGCAAACTCTTCCCTTTCCGGCGCAATGCTTCCACGGCGCCGTCGTCGACGATAATCCGGCCGCCGCAGGGCCGTTTGGCGAAAGCGAGGTAATATTTCCAGGCGGCCATTCTTTTTTTGGAGGGAATGATCCAAGTGCCTTTGCCCTTACCCGAAAAGAGGCCGTCGATTATCCCGATTTTGCGGCCGTTGGCGATGACGGCGAGTACGCCCCGCGAACTGGCGCTTTTTCCCGCTTCCAGTTTCGAACGCATTCCGCCCATCGATAGCGGATCCGCTTTATCTTTGACGAGCGACGACGCTTCCTCGAAATTGTCGTCGATCGTTTCGATCAATTCGCCGCCTTTGCCGTTTTCGAATGTCCGATACAGGCCGTCAACAGTCGTCAGAAGAATTATAAGCCCGGCGTCCATTTTCCCCGCCAACAGCGCGGCGAGATAATCGTTGTCGCCGAAGCGCAATTCGTCGGTGGAGACGGTGTCGTTTTCGTTGATGATGGGCAGAACGCCAATAGTCAATAAATGTTGAAGCGTTTCGCGGGCGTTGAGGTAGGAATCGCGCCGGTCTAGGTCTGTCCGAGTGAGCAAAACTTGCGCTGTGATGATGCCGTATTGGCCGAAGAGTTCGCTATAGAGGTTCATAAGCCGTCCCTGGCCGATGGCGGCGTAGGCCTGGCGCAAATGGATGGATGGGGGACGGCGCGACATGCCCAAAGCGCGCAAGCCTGCGCCGACGGCGCCGGATGAAACCAGTATGACTTCTATGCCGTTGGACTTAAGCGCAGCGATTTCCTTGACAAGAGATTCCATCACTGGGCGGTTGAAATGAGTCTTCTCGTCGTCGATGACGCGGGTGCCGATCTTGACGACGATCCGCTTCATCTTGTCCATCATGCCTTGAATGATTCCCGGCGCCGTTTCCGATCGATTGATTTCTTTTCCCATGATTATCCAGTATTTCAGCGTGTTTTTGCGCTGCGGAGCGTTATGGATGAAACGAGAGTCCTTGTTCTTCGGAGCGAATTTTCGCGCCAGATTGCATCTGCTCCAGGCAAGTGGATACAATCCTTTCCTTCAATTCGTTCGTCCCTTTTTTTTGGAGGGCGGAAATGAGGAAAATCGAATCGCGCGGGATATCCGGGCAATGGCGATGGAAAGTCTCCCATACGAGTTGAATCTCCTCCTCGTCGTCCAGCAAATCGATTTTATTGAGAGCGATCAAAGAAGGCCGTTGCAAAATCGCCGCATCGTATTCTTGTATTTCATGCCGAAGGTCTTTCAACGTAACGGCAGGCAGGTCGGGATCGTGGGGCGAGACTTCGATGACGTAGACAAGCATTTTGGTGCGTTCGATATGGCGGAGAAACTCCAATCCCAGCCCGACGCCGCTGTGCGCGCCCTGAATGATTCCGGGGATGTCCGCAATAACGAGGGAAGAGTCGTCTTCCAGCGGAACGGCGCCGAGAATCGGCTGCAGCGTAGTGAAGGGATAATCGGCGATGCGGGGCCGGGCGGCGGTAATGGAGGAAATCAACGTAGATTTCCCTGCGTTGGGCAGTCCGATAAGACCGGCGTGAGCCACAAGTTTCAATTCGAAGAGAGCGGTTAATTCCTCGCCCGGCTTTCCCGGCGTAGTTTTGCGGGGCGCCTGGTTCGTAGGAGTAGCGAAGCGGGCGTTGCCTTTGCCGCCCGCGCCCCCCCGCGCGATGACATATTCCCCGTTCGTTTCTTCCATATCGACGATCAGTTCGCGCGTATCCGCGTCGTATACAACGGTTCCTGGCGGAGATTCGAGAACGAAATCTTCGCCATTGGCTCCGGAACGGTTGTTTTTTCCGCCGCGATGGGCGTTTTCCGCTTTATAGAAAGGTTGGGAGTGCAGTTTTTCCAACGTATTCAATCCCGGATTGATCCGCAGAATAATGGAGCCGCCCCGTCCGCCATCGCCGCCGTCCGGCCCTCCCAAAGGAACGTACTTTTCATGGCGAAAGGAAACTGCGCCGTTGCCGCCGTCGCCTGCTTTCAGGCGCAGTTTAACGCGATCGATAAATGCTCCTTCCATCATCGGCATGGCGTCATTCCTTATTTGGCTCGATCATACTCTTTGGAATCGATAATCGATAATTAGACTTGATTAAGCATCATTTATTCTACAAAGGGAAGAAGGTTCCTGAAGAGCCGTATTCGAAGATAGAACGAATGATGCTAAACTTATTTTTTTATTAACGGCATTTCTATAGATTCTATGCCAACATCCTCCAGTTTAAACGCTGTTGGCGGCTATATTCGATAAAAGGAGCATTTCATGAAAGTACTCGTAACGGGCGGGGCCGGATTTATCGGATCCTACATTGCAGATGAATTGATTCGGCGCGGGCATACGGTGAGAATTTTCGATTCGTTGGACCCCCAGGTTCATCCCAATGGGGAAAGACCCGTCTATCTCAATCCCAAAGCGGAATTCGTCTACGGCGACGTGCGCGATATCGGCGCCTTTCGCCAGGCGCTGGCCGATCAGGAAATCGTATTCCACGAAGCGGCCGCCGTAGGCATGGGACAGTCCATGTATAAAGTCAAGCATTATGTGGATGTCAACGTCGGCGGCACGGCGAATCTGTTGGATTTGCTGGCGAACGAAAAGCATAGCGTCAAGAAAGTCATCGTTGCCGCGTCGCAGTCCAGCTACGGCGAAGGCTGCTGCTTATGCCCCCGCCGGGGCGTCATCAAGGCGGACTTCCGCAGCGAAGAGCAACTCAAAGCGGGACGATGGGAATATCTCTCTCCGGAAGGCGAGGTCATGGAGCCTTCCGCGACGCCGGAAAGCGCGCCGAGAGATTGCCAGGCGATTTATGCGCTGAACAAGCGCGACCAGGAAGATATGCTGCTCAGCATCGGTCAGACCTATGGCATCCCCGCTGTCGCTTTGCGCTATTATAACGTGTATGGGCCGCGCCAATCGTTGTCCAATCCCTATACCGGCGTGCTGGCCATCTTCATGAGCCGGTTGGCGAACGGCAAGCCGCCGGTCATCTACGAGGACGGCTTGCAATCGCGCGATTTCATCTCCGTGCATGACGTAGTTCAGGGGAATATGCTGGCGATGGAGAATGATAAGGCGAACGGGCAAGCCTTCAACCTGGGCACGGGAATACCCACGTCCATTAAAGACATCGCCTTGATGCTGGCGAAAACTTACGGCGTATCCATCGAGCCGGAAATCACCGGCAAATACCGCAAAGGCGATACGCGCCATTGCTTCGCCGACATAACTAAAATCAAGACGATGCTGGGCTTCGAGCCGAAAGTTTCTCTGCAAGAAGGAATGCGGGAACTGGTGGAATGGTCGCGCTCGACGGACGCACGCGATCTTTTCGATCAAGCGGCCAAAGAACTGGCGGAAAAGGGACTCGCCTGAAATGCAGGAAGATTGGCCGCCGATTTTCGACCGGCTGCGCCCATCCCGCGAAACGCAATTGTTGGCGGAATACGCCGAAATCAAGCCAGGGGAAAGGGCGTTGGAGGTTGGTTGCGGTTCTGGGTATATAACGTTGCGGCTGGCCTGGCGCTTTCCCGGCCATCGAACGATCATTGGCTTCGATTTGCAGCGCGATAAGATCGCCGAAGCCCTGAATTGGAAAAAACGGATTGAGGAGTTATTGTTAAAACCTCTGACAAATGTTCATTTTCTGGTTTGGGATGCAGTCTCTCCAGCGCGCTTAGGCAACGGCTTCGACGTTCTCGTCTGCAATCCGCCATTCTTCGCGAAGCAAGCGTCGCGACCGGCGCATCAAGCCGATAGGCGCTTAGCGCGGCGGGATGACGCATTGCCGCCGGATACGCTGCTGGATTGCGCCGCTGCGCAGTTAGTCCCAAGCGGTAGACTATATCTGGTCTATCCCCAAAACCGCCTCAATGAAATCGCCGCCATTGCTCAGCGTAAAGGATTCGCCATCGCCGCTGCGGAGACGCATGAGAACATCCGCCGCCGCAGCGGCGGAATTTGTTTGATGCAATGCCAAACCGAACCATGCAGTAAAGGATAAAATATCGATCGGAAAGTTACATTGGATTGCAATCGCGCTTCCGTTAAGCAACAGAAACCTACTTGGAATTTGCGTTCATGCAATAAACCGTAAATTGAAATTGGGAATCTCGGATATTGAATACTCGCTTTTGATAGGACAACATATCCATCAAAGGAGCTACGCTTCGTAAAAAATACCTATCCGCTCCGGGAACAACCAGGATGCATTGAAAACGCTGGTTGCTAACATCAATATTACTTTCTACGATTGGATTCTCTTCCTGCAAACCTTTACTTATGCGCAAGGCTCCGGATTCGGTAATGATGCAAGGGAATAAATTCTTTCGATTGGCGGCGTAATGCAGATACCGTTGGGGGGAAAACCACCATTCAAGGGCGGGATTGTCTTGGTTCGAAACGATCATGATCGTTTCGTCAATAGATACGTTGTCTTGAATGAAGCGGAAAAATTCTTGCGTGTTTCTTCCTTCTCGAGAAAAACTCAAGATAGGCTTTAAAACGTAGGAATAGCCGGTTAAGAGTAAATAAACGATAGATGCGCTAAGCATGATGCTTAGAACATGTTTATAATGAATCGCAATGTATCGGTATATCCAAATGGCGAGAAAAGATAAACCAAACGTGGCAGGGAGAAAATACCGGCCGAACATGTTGCTTTTAGTATATAAGGTGGTTTGAGAAATAACGAAAAGCGCCGCGAATAAAATTATCCAGAACAAGTGCCGGAGAAATACTAGCGACGATAAATCAAATCTCTTCTTGCTTTCGACGTTGCAAATTAAGATTGTATATAATCCAATGAGAATAATCCAGAAACAATTTGTCAATAAGAATGACAAAAGGATTTTGATGTAATCTTTCAAACCAATATGGCTATCAAGTCCCGCGTAATTCAAGGTTTGAACGCCGATTAACGAATAGATGAAATATAATCCGACTAAGAAGAAAGGTATAGACGCCGCAAGGCAGAGACGGTTTTTCTTCAATCCGTCGTAAAGAGAGCAATAGGCGCCCAAACTGCATCCCAATATGATTTTTAGAAAGATAAAAAACGGAATCGTGATAAGAAAACTTTCCTTCGAGAGAGCGGCGAGGAAGAGAAATAGCAAAAAAAGAATATCGTACACAAGCCGTAAATTCGCTTTTTTCAAACTAAGAGCCATAAATATTAGGGCGATTGATAATAAGGGCATTCCCGTCGCTTCATTAGGAGCCTTTCGCCACCATATCTCGGTTTGGGGGCCGATTAAAGTCAATAAGGAGAAGAGAAGAGATTGAGAGAAACTAAAACTCAGGAAGACGCAAAACAAGTAAAGAAAAAACGATGTAAAAACAACGAGAATACCTTTATGAATGGACAAAAGAAGAAAATTATCTCCTAGAAAATACGTTTCGGTCACGCGAAAAAAATAGTAGAAAGGACGAAAACGTATTTTCAGATCGTCGCCCAATAACTTATGAAGAGCCGAAGAAAAAGACCCTTCGGTAATTAAATTATTTATTCTCAATATATCATGATCGTCGGTTAAATGGCCTCCGGAGAAAAGAGAACCGGATAGAATGAACAAAGAAAACCAAAAAATAAGGAAAAAGAGAAAAGCAGTTATATGAGGATGATTTTTCGATGCTCTTTTAATTATCGGCATTTTTTTTACTCCGTAAAAAAGCATTGTCAAACTGAACAGTGCATTTAAACGATTTTTTACATGTTGGGATGATACATTCTAAAACGCGCATGATAGCGGCTGGAGATATGGGATAAGATTATCTCCCCTATGATCTCCTCCAAGGCCACTTTCGCCTTCATCGTTCCATCATAACTTTTGCGCATTCTTTTTATTGGATTCACCCCATCTTCCTGTCTTCGGCATCGAGGTTTCCCACCTTAAGCGTCAGTCCGAATTTTGGGGTGCATTATTGTATTTGCTATATAAATTGCTTGTTAAATCATACCGCCGGGGATAGTACTTGTTTGAAATAGTCAATGGTCTTTTGCAGTCCCTCGCGCAAGACAACCTTCGGCTCCCAGTTCAGCTGTTTCCGCGCCGTAGCGATATCCGGTTGACGTACTTTGGGATCGTCTTCTGGAAGAGGCTTGTAAACGATCTCGCTCTTCGATCCCGTCAGTTCCCGCACCGCTTCGCTCAATTCGCGCACCGTCATTTCGGTGGGATTGCCGATATTGACGGGATGCGTGATGTCCGATTCGAGCAACTTGATGATTCCATCCACCTCGTCTGAAACGTAGCAGAAGGAACGAGTCTGGCTTCCATCCCCGAAAAGGGTCATCGACTCGCCCAAGAGCGCTTGCGTAATCAGAGTAGAAACCACCCGTCCGTCTTTGACTCTCATGCGGGGGCCGTAGGTATTGAAGATGCGCACGATGCGCGTTTCGACGCCGTGATAGCGATGATAGGCCATGGTAATCGCTTCGGCGAAGCGCTTGGCTTCGTCATAGACGCCGCGCGGCCCGATGGGATTTACGTTGCCCCAATACGTTTCCTGCTGGGGATGAATGAGAGGATCGCCGTAGACTTCCGATGTGGAAGCGAGAAGCAGCCGCGCTCCCTTTTCCTTCGCCAAGCCTAGAGCCTTATGAGTGCCCAGAGAACCGACTTTTAAGGTTTGAATGGGGAGCTTTAGGTAGTCGATAGGGCTGGCGGGAGAAGCGAAATGGAGAATGTTGTCGATGGATCCTGGAACATGGATGAAATTGGTTACGTCGTGTTGGATATAGAGAAATCCTTTGCGTCCAAAAAGATGCTCGATGTTGGAAAGGCTGCCCGTAATCAGATTGTCCATGCAGATTATTTCATGGTCTCGCTCCAACAGCGCATCCGCCAAATGCGACCCTAAAAAACCCGCCCCGCCTGTGATGAGTGTTCTTGGCATTCTGAAACTCTTTTCCTTCTTCCTAATGTATCCGCGCCGCATTCTGTTCCCAAATGGAATGGGCTATTCATTCCTCTCCCAAGATTGGGAGAGGTTAGGTGAGGGTTGATAAAACTAATCGTAAATTCCCTCACCCTGACCCTCTCCCAGTGGGAGAGGGAAATGATGCGCAGCAATCTTAATTGGAATCGGCGCTATTCATCGTACCAATCAATCCCTCGCCAAACAAGCATTATGGGCGAAATCCGCCTTATTTGACGGATTCGGCGGAAGGGATTCTTCGTTTTTGCACTTGAAGCAGTCCCTGCTGAGCGATGGAAAATGCGGGATTTAATTGCAGCGCTTGGTTGTAAAGCTGCTCCGCTTCATCCAAATTTCCCGTTTGCAATTCCAAAGAAGCAAGATTGACGATGGCTTGAATATTGCGCTCGTCCTTCTGGATCGCGGATAGGAAAGCGTCGCGGGCGGCGTCGAGTTTCTGGTTTTTGATGTAGACAAGTCCAAGATAATTGAAGGCGTGGGAATTGCCGGGATGGCGATCCAACGCGGTAAGCAAGACGTTTTCCGCGCTGCGCAGATCGCCCAGGGAAAGATACAGCTGGCCTAACGCAATGTAAGGCGTGGCGCTTTGGGGGGAACGAGCGGCGGCATCTTTGACCTGGATGATTTTTTTGTTGATTTCCTTGATTCGCTTGAAGGAATCGAGCCATTGACGGCTTTCTTGCGCTTGTCCCGTACGCGCCAGGATCATACCCAATTGATATTGGGGATTTTCGCTCCAAGGAGAGGCCTGGATAGCTTTCCGCAAATAGGAAACCGCTTTTTCGAGATCGTTTTTGGATTGATAGATCATGCCGATTTGATAATAGAGCATAGAGTGGAATTCAGGAGGAACTTCTTGTTTCTTGCGCAATAGCAGGTCTTGGACTTTGAAGAGACTATCTAGAGCGGCGTCGAGTTGATTCGTTTCGCGTTGGGAGGTTCCCAGGTTGTACCAGGCGAGTTCGTCGTTGGGATCGTTTTTGAGAATGGCATTGAAAATATAGATGGCGGCGTCTTGTTTGCCTTGTTTAGAGAGGATGGAGCCTTTGGCAAGCAGGGCGTCGCGATGATTCGCTTGAATGGCCAAGACTTTATCGAGTTCGCCGAGCGCTTCCGTCTCCCGGTCGAGCCGCGACAGGCAGCGCGCCTTGCCGATGCGGGCGGCGAGAATGGACGGCGAGGCATCCAGCACCTGGCTGTAAGCGGCGACGGCTTTCGCCATATCGCCCTGGTAAAAATATTGCTCCGCCTGGTTAAAAAGAGACTCCGCTGACTGCGCCCCAAAAGAATTAACAGGAACGATGGCGGCGAAGGCAAAATCCAAGTAAATAAAAATAGCGAACCAAAGGCTTTTTTTCACGATCAATCTCCCAATCTCCCAATCTCCCAATCTCCCAATCTCCCAATCTCCCAGTCTCCCAGTCTCCCAGTCTCCCAGTCTCCCAGTCTCCCAGTCTCTCAGTCTCCCAGTCTCAAAGTCTCAAAGTCTCAAAGTCTTCCTTCCGTAACGGAAAGAATGCAATCGGCGGCGATATTTTTTAAAACATCCACCTTGCCGCTAGGCCACTGGATCTTAATTTCGTCGATGCGTTCCGCTTGCCCCAAACCGAAGTGGACGCGGGGATCGTTCATGCTGGCGTAGCTGCCTCCGGCGCGGACATCGTCGATGCGCGTCTTGCCGTTGGCCGTAACGCTGATGCGCGCGCCCACGCCGTCGCGGTTGCTTTGTACGCCTACGGTCCGAATTTGAATCCAATGGTTTTTATTCTTCGAATCGTTGCGCAAGATATCTGCGCGGTTTCTAGCGTTGGTTACGACGATGTCGATATCGCCGTCATTGTCGAGATCGCCGAAAGCGCAGCCTCGGCTGGATTTGCGGATCAGCAATCCGGGACCGGAACGATCCGAAACGTCTTCGAAAACTCCCTTACCGCGCTGGATGAATAGAAAATTCGTATTTTCGTAGCTGGTGGATTTGTCGTAAGTTTCGATATTGTCCTGCAAATGTCCCGCCGCTATGTAGCTATCGCGCATCCCGTCGTTATTGAAATCGTAGAACCCTACTCCCCACGTAACGTAAGGCGTAGTGGGCGGTCCGACTTGACTTTCGAGACATACGTCCTGAAAGAGAACGCCGCCCAAGTTGCGGTAGACGGCGACCATCTGCTGCTGGTAATTGGTGGAGATGAGATCGATGAAGCCGTCGTCGTCATAATCGCGGAAATCGGCGCCCATGTTGCCTTGGGAAGCTCCATTGAGATCATAAGCAACGCCGGTATAAAGGCCGACTTCCTCAAATTTTCCCTTCCCTAAATTATGAAACATATAGTTGGGACGGGCGTCGTTGACGACGAAGAGGTCCTGCCAGCCGTCATTGTCGTAATCCGTTGTAACGACGGACATGCCTGTGGAGGCTGGGACATCCATCCCTGCTTCTTTCGTGGCGTCAGCGAAAGTTCCGTCGCCGTTGTTGCGGTAGAGAATGTCTTTTTCGAATGCGAATTCCAGACGCGAACAATAAATGGGGATTTTGCCGTGGAAGCAAGCCTGGTTCTTCTCGATATCGACTTTGAGGTAATTGGTCACATAGAGATCGAGATCGCCGTCGTTGTCGATATCGAAGAAAACGGCGGCGGCGCCTTGGCGGGGATCGTCGACGCCCGCCTGCTTGGCGACGTCGGTAAAGGTCCCGCCGCCGTTGTTGCGGAAGAGTTTGTTGGGGCCGAAATTGACGACGTAGAGATCAAGGTCGCCGTCATTGTCGTAATCTCCCGCAACGCAGCCATAACCGTAGTTGCGATCGCCCACTCCGGCTTTTTCGGTAACGTCGGTGAAGGTCAAATCGCCGTTGTTGCGGTAGAGAACATCGGGCGGAGAAACGGTCTCCGAGGCGCCGGGCAAGATGGCGCCGTTGACGAAATAGATATCCAGAAAGCCGTCGTTGTCGTAGTCGAACAATCCCAAGCCCGAACAGGTGGTTTCCATGACGAATTTCCGGCCGGTACTGCCGTCGTAATGGCGGAACGTTACGCCGCTTTGATCGGTGACGTCCGTAAATACGATTTCCTGTCCATGAACGGCGGCGCAAAGCAGGCAAAAGAAAACAGTGAAACCAAAGGAGGCGGAACAGCAAAACTTACGCAAAATTCTCTCCCTCAACGCGTTTTGATTTGGTATTTGATTCGATCTCCATCGCTTAATCATCATACAATCATTCCGCTCCGTCAACATCCAAAAGCGGACATAACGGCCTTCTCCCGAAAACCACCTTGACGCATATCCCCCCCAACCAAACCAAGGCGTTACGCCCAATTCATCATTCTTCATTTACAAAGTACAACCCGCCATATTTTTCCTATTTCCATACATTATATAAAATATATATAGTATAAAGTTGATTATTTCCTTGATATATTGAATATATGTTTTGAAGAACGCATTTATTTATTTCCTATTAAATTTTCATTAATTATGAGTAGAATACTTGACGTTATTTTTTTTTGTTATTATCACCTTTGTATATATCTTTTCGTTAGGAGGCGATAGACATGAGAAGGTTGCAACGTTTTCTGCTCGCTGGTTCGCTTTTGCTTCTCTTGGCTAGTGGGGAAGCGGCGAAAGCGGCGCAAATGTACGAAGGGCCTATTTCCGCCGATTTTCGCGATTTGGCGCTCAACGCCGTTGCAAAATCCAACGACGCCGACGCCGTGAATAAGGGATTGGACGATCTAGTGAAATATTCCAACACGCCGGACGAAAATTCTCAAGCGTTATCGGCGGTGGAAGCGCTATTGGGGGATGTGGACGCGAATTCCTACCTCTTCAGCCAGGCATCGCTGACCAAAGCCAAGTTTCTCAAGCGGCTGGGACGCGGCGGAGAAGCCATCGCCCTCTTCAACGACGGCATCGCCCGCCATTGGAAAAACGCCCTGCTGCGCTATTCCGAAAGCTTGATCGAAAGCGGCGAGCTGGCGGACGCCTGCGCCCTCGAATACCGCCGCGTCGTCGCCGAAGAGCCGTATGCGTTCTACCGCGGCGAGCAGGAGGACTTGATTGTCTTTCTAACTCAGTTGCGGTTATTAAAAAGCGACAAGCCGTATGAGAAAGCGATGGATTCGGTGTATGCGAAGTTGCCAGCGTCTACGTTTTATCCACATGCGCAAACAATCGCCGAAATTCTTTGCTTGATGGTGGACGAGCGTTTCGACGAGGCCATCGAACGGATTCAAAAAGCTGACGCGGAATTGGCGCAAAACCGCAACGCGAGTTATGACGAGTACCGCAATATGCCGCTTTATCTCGCATCCGCCCGGCTGGGCAAGGGCGACTTGCAAGCGGCGGGGGACGACTATGCCGAGTTTTTGCGGCGCAATTATGGAGAATGGGAGTACATTCGTTCGCATTCCATGCGCACCGTCCACGACATGGAACTCAACGTTCAACGCGATTTGCCCAAAGCGCAAGTGATTCTCAACCAACTGCTAGCCAGCGAAATGATTACCGATGAAAAGGTAAGAGCGCAATTTTCCGACGACAAGATTTCCGGAATTTACGACATGCTCCAACAAAGTTTGGCGTGGGGCGGGGATTTGGATAAGTCGGCGGAAATCTGCAAGTTCGCTATGGACAACTATTATCCCCAAACCCTGGCAGGAGCCAACTGCGCCATGAACTGGGCGCGGTATATTTCATGGCATGATAAGAATTTCACAGGAGCCGAGCAAATATTGCTCGGCATCCTCAATGATGCGCCCTTTCCCGAAATTCGTCCTTGGGCGAACTTCAGCCTGGCGGAGATTGCGAAATTGCGATATCAGCCTTACATCGCTTTAAATTACCTTTCGGAAGTATTGAATTTGATTCCGGAATCCGCCAAAGGGGGGACTGTACGCTGCCGCGAGGACGCGTTGCAGTTGAAAAACGAAATTCTTGCATCTCTAAGCGAATAGCGGTATTTCACCATAGAAAGGAGGAGCATAAGATGTCAAAATTATCCAAGGAAAAACGAGAAATAGTTTCTTTTGTTACTGTAGTATTGTTGTTTGGAGTAATGTTTGTTTGGTTGTTCACAATGCAAGTAAAAGATAATCCTAGAACTATGGCCTTTGCAACGGGCGGGAATCCCACCCCCACGCCGATGCTTCGCTTTGGGGCGGATGTTGGCATTGCAACTGTTAATCCAACTCCAGGTTCAATTACAGATCGTATGTCCCGATTAGCAAATGACAATTTACCTATAGTAAGATATTTCTATGTTGCAGGGGCTGACTCTATCAATGATTTTCTCAGTCATGCTTATTCAAACGGCCGAAAAGTGTCAGTAGTTTTCGAGGCGAAAACATATTATATGGCATCGAAAACGGCTGCGCAATACGCCTCTGACGTAGAAAGCGCCTTAACTACTGCGCAAGCTTATATTACAGGAAATTATGCAGGTACAATTATTGCGGTTGAATTAGGAAATGAAGAAGATGAATGCAATGATACACGTCCACTATTCAACAATAACGCAACCGATGCTCGACCTTCAAATTTTTGGGTGGCAGGCGTTAATTATTCAACGTATTATATCGCTGCTTACGATGCCATAAAAGATAATTGGCCGAATTTGACCATCATATCTCCGAATATTTCTTGCCAAGATACTCTATCTTATCCAAGCATAGACGAATGTCCAAATTACGGCCAACGCGCTCAAACGTTTCTTCACGGTTTTATTGCCGGAGCAACAGAAAGCGCTCAAGGAATAAGTAAACTTCCTAATATCATTTCTATTCACGGCTATAAGGAGCATAGACAACCCGAAAATTATGAAGATGCAACTGATGGAACGCAATATTGGATTAAAAGAATTACAAAATTAAGAGATATCTGCTCTGCTCATAGCTATTATCCAGAATTTGCGAATACGGAATACGGATTCAGTCACACCTCGAACAAGAGTTGGGCGCCAACGAGCTCTGATGAGAAAATCCAAGCGATATATTACATGCGGCGCGATTTGATGGATGCGACGATGAAATCCAGCGCGGGCAGTAAAAATTGGAAATACAGTCTTTATTGGCAACATGCGTTTAATGATTATGGAAGTGATCCGACAGCTTACACAAGCTGGTTCACAGACGGCGTTGCTGGGACAAGCCGGACGATTCGTAAAGTCGGCCAAGAATTGCATCAAAATGTTTCTGGAAAACCGCATCTCTTTGGCAGCTACCAAATCTATATAGAATCGAACAGCGTGTCAATTGATGGCAATAAGCATAAATTAACCTGCGGATGGATTGATGAGGCAGGCCAAAAATGGGGTGCAATCTGGATATATGATATTAATCCAGAAGCTGAATGGGATGATTTTACGAATTACTATACGCAGGCTAGCGTCGATTACGTAATTAATTCCGAATCTGCGCCATCCTCCGCCGATCTCTACAAATTTTCCTTCTCTACTCCGTACAGTTATTCAAACACAACCTTCTCCGATCTTTCGACCACTGTCAATCGGCAATCGAACGGCACTGGTTCCTACAAATACACGCTATCCAATATCGTAGATGAAAATCCAACATTCTTAAAATTCTCATCGAACTAAAATCAAAGGAGAATAAGAAAATGAAAAAAATTCAAAAATCTATTATCTTCATTC